>NZ_JBHWJJ010000011.1:0-108108 GCF_042732005.1 Streptomyces sp. NPDC059851
CCACACATATTTGTGGGGCGGGTGGGGGCCATTCCTTTTTTCCGCGGGGGTCGCCGCCGGGGGCCCACCCCCCCGCCCCCCCCAACGCCGAAGGCGCCGGGGCCGTACGCGCATCGCCGACGACTACGGCCCGCTCGTGGCCCTCTGACGCCCCTGCCCGTGGAATGCTGCTCGACCTGCGCCGGCCGACCCCCACATGGCGCGGAGCCTGAACCATCATCAACCCGGCAATGCGGGATGAGACAAAGGGATGAAACGCCCTCTCAAGTCTTGACGGACGCCGCCGTTACAGCGGTGCGTCCCTGACACGGGGTCAGGGACAGGTCAGGGGCGGGCTGGGGGGATTCCCGTGGGCGGGGGGTGGGCGGGTCGGCAGTCTGGACGGCATGGAGATCACAGCCGAGAAGCGCTCGTCCACCGCCCGTCGTGTGGCTAGGGGAACCGTCGCCGCCGCCCTCACCGCGGCCGCCGTCGCTGGGGTGGCCGTGCCCGCGACGGCGGCGCCCGCGACAGCGCCCGGAGCGGCACCCGTGGCGATACCCGTGGCGGTACCCGTGTACGACTTCAGCGATTGCCCGGCGATTCCGGCCGGGGTAGACGCGAGCAAGTGGAAGTGTGAAGTGCTCACGGCGACGGGGGCGCTGGACCTGGGGAGCCGGCGGATACCGGAACTCGCGCCCATGACCATCACCCACGCCGAGGGGCCGATGCCGGACGGGAGCAAGGGACAGGTTTGGGGTGCGCTGCGCGGAGGGCCCACGGCGGTCCCGGGCGGGCTCCTGGACCATCGCGCGGGAGAAGCCGGGCACCCGCTCTTCCCGCTGTCCCTCCAGCCGGAGTACGGGGGCCGGTCCGACTTCTACTCCGTCGGCAGCAGCATGGGGCTGTTCACCTTGCGCTTCCGCGTCCTGAGTCCCCTGCTGCCGCAGGACTGTGTGATAGGCGGCGGCGACAAGCCGCTGGAGATACGCCTGCAGCGCGTGGGCAGCTCCCAGTGGGTGTCGAGGAACCCGCCGGTCATCGCGTTCGAGGCGAAGGACGACGCCTTCACCGCCCCGGCCGCCGAGGGCTGCGGCCCGCTGGGCCGGCTGGTCAACAAGCGCCTGGGCCTCCCCGCGGCGACCGGGAACTCGATCGCCTTCTCCGCGACCTACACCTTCAAGACCTACGACCAGCTCCCGCCCCGCTGAGGGCCCCTGCTCGCGGTCCCGCAAGGCCACCACCGCCGCCCCGGCGCGCCGCCGTGACGGCGGCGGGCCGGAGCGGCGGCGGGCCAGGGCGGCGGCGGGCCAGGGCGGCGGCGGGCCGGAGCTGTCGATTCCGCGCCAACGAGCGATGCGGTGCCCTCACAGGTCCGGGCAACGGGCAGGGGCGGTTGCTGGCCTGGCCCGGTCAGCCGGGACGCCTACCGGCCCGGCGTTCCGATCCGCCGTTGCCCCAGGTGGTCGTGCCACATGCCCCGGCCATGACCGACCGCGCGTCTCCGTAGCATGCTCAACGCCCCGGTCCACGGCCCGATCCACGCTCACCTTCGCCACCACCTCTGGGCGCACCAGCACCCTGCGTCCCACCGTTGCCCCGTGCAACCGGGCCGCGTACGGGTGACCGTCCCCGCCACGAAGCGCACACCCCGTCCACGGGTGCCTGGGACCCGCCTCGGCGAGGTGATCGCCGCTACCTGTCGACGGCGTCGGTCACGCGCTGCCAGTTGTCCAGGTCTGCGATGCGTGCCTCCAACGCGGGGCGCATGCCCGTCGCGCTGGATGCGCCGAGGGCCAGGCGCAGCGGGGGGTTGGGACTGTCGACCGCGGTCCGGATGCCTGTGGCGATCCGCGCCGCGGCGGAGAACGCGGACGCCGGCAGCTCTCCGATGCCCTTCTGGACCTCGCGGACGGTCTGGTCGTAGTCGCCCAGGCCGGCTGCGACGTCGAGGTTGGCGAGGAAGGGCGTCGCGGTCATCCCGGGCTGGATGATCGTGACCTTGATGCCGAGCGGTGCGACCTCGGCCGCGAGCGCGTCCGACAGCCCCTCGACCGCGTACTTGGTGGCGGCCAGCAGACCCACGCCGGGGTGGGCGGACTGCCCGTAGACCGACGAGCCCTGGAGGATGTGCCCGGACCGCTGGGCGCGGAGCACCGGCAGCGTTGCGCGGAGCACGTTGAGCACTCCGAAGACATTGGTGTCGAACACGGCACGGACCTGCGTGTCGGAGGCTTCCTCAACGGCTCCGAACAGTCCGTATCCCGCGTTGTTGGCCACGACGTCGATACGGCCGAACCGTGCGAGCGTGCCTTCCACTGCGTCCTGGACGGCCCGCTCGTCACGTACGTCCGCCTGGATGAGAAGCAGGCGCTCACCGTGCGCTTGCGCCAGTTCGTCCAGGGAGGAGGTGTCGCGGGCGAGGGCCGAGACGGTGTCGCCGTTCTCCAGTGCCTGGAGCGTCAGTTCGCGGCCGATGCCGGACGTCGCGCCGGTGATCAGCCATGTGCGGAGGTGGGCCTGGTGGTTCGATGCTTCGTTCATGTTGCGACCGTAAGCGGTTAGCTCGCAACGAGTCAACCTAGATCGACTGGAAGGTTGCTCTCTAGTTGGATTAGCACCGCTCACGCTGCTGTATTGTGGGAGGATGATCACTGCGGCAGCCGGATCCCCCAAACCCAGCCCACGCGCCGTCACGCCGACGGTGGAGACCGTTCTCGCGTTCGTGAACACGCGCGCGGACGGATCGGGTCGCCGAGAAGTGTTCGGGGACGGGGACTCGTTCGCGGCGTGGCTGGCGGAGCGCGACGAGTTCGGTGGCGAAACCGTGGTGACCGACGCTGACGCCGCGGTCGCGCGCGAGCTGCGTGATGCCCTGGTGACCGTGCTGCTCGCGCACTCGGGCGACGAGGAAAGTCTGGGTGAGCCGCTGCTGCGTGCCGAGCGCCACCTGCGGCGTGTGGGTTCGCTCTACCCGCTGGCGACGGTGGTCACGGCCGGCGGTGTGGAGCTGGCCTCGCCGCAGGCGGGCGTACCGCGCGTGTTCGGAACCGTACTGGCTGCGGTGACGACGTTCGCCCAGAGCAGCGACTGGGGGCGCATCAAGGCGTGCCGCAACCCCCCGTGCCATTTCGGTTTCTTCGACCGCACCCGCAACGGGGGAGGGCTGTACTGCAGTACTGGCTGCGGCTCCCAGGTGTCCATGCGCAAACACCGCCAGCGGCAACGCCATGGCAGTGGTACGCCGTCCGAGGCGTGAGACCACCCTTCCAGCGAGGAAGGTGATCATCTCCCGCGTCGTAGAGCCCCCAAGGGCGACCGGTCTGTCGGAGGGGTCTCCTAGGCTCCGTTCATGATCGACGGGCGGTGGACCCGCGTTGCAGGAAGGGGCTGGTGTGGGCTGGTGGAACAGGAAACCGGAGGACAGGGCGCGCTGGGTGCTCGACCCTCTGGTGGGGGTGGGGCCGCTACGGTTCGGGATGGATTCCGACGAGGTGAAGGCCGCCCTGGACGGACCGCTGCACGACGGTGGGCAGGTCTCGGCGGACGGCATGTCCTGGAGCCGGTTCCGGGAGACGGGGCTGACCTGCATCTACGACCGTGGGATGATCCTGGTCGCCGTGGAGGTCGATGCCCTGGACGGTCCCCTGGTCCGGGTCGGGGAGGTCGAGCTGATCGGCCGGGTTCCGTCCGAGGTCCGCGCCGAGATCCACGAACTCGCCAGCCGGGAGGGGGCCACGGTGCGGGTGAACTGGAGCGGGGACCCGGAGATCGCGGCTTGGGGGGTCTCCATGGCCACCGGGCAGGAGTGGGGGCCGTCTGCCGAGGGGCATCCGGAGCGGAAGGACTCGGTGGTCACCTCTGCCCTGCTCGTCGGGCCCGAGCTCGCCGACGACCCCTACGCGACGGCGCCCGTCATGCACTGGAAGGACGTTCGTGAGCGGGGGAGGAACCCGGGAGCCTGGCCGGTGACGCCTGACCACGACCGTCCGCGCTGGGAGTGGGTGCCGCTGGAACGGGTAGGACCGCTCCGGTTCGGGATGAGCCCGCCCCAGGTGGCAGCCGCCCTTGACGGCGAGACACCGGCAGGCAGGATCGGCCACTTCCCGTTCTGGTCGTTCGGCACGGCCGGGCAGTGGAACCTCAGCGAGGACCGGTTTGAGAAGGCCGGGGTGAGCGCGCACTACTGGAGGCATCCGGACGGCGTTCCGCGACTGGGTGCCGTTACCGCGTACGGCCGTACCGGGCCGCAGGTCCTCTACGCCGGCCTCACGCTGGTCGGGGTGACGCCCTCAGCCCTCGACGCGGCCGTGCTGCAGCATGTTGAGGACCATGACCTGGGCCTGCGTTTCGCCCCCAGCGGAGCGGTCGCCCCGGACGGGCTCAACCTGGTCCTGGACGTGACGAGGGTCGAGGACACCACCGTCAGCGAGGCCACGTTCTGCGCGGAGCACTGGGAGATGTAGGGCGGACGCCGGCCCGGACCCGCCAGGCACAGGCACAGGCGCAGGCACACTGTGCACCCCGATTGTGAGCATGGAAGTGGTCCAGGCAGGCCGGCCTGCTCGGCGCCGGGAACGATTCACAGTCCCGCATGCGGTGCGGCGCGCGTCCGGGCCGAAGAACACCGCAGGTCAGACGACTGACGAGCCATCCCGCGCTCCGGGCGGGCACGACCACCCTTCCCGCTGGCACCCCGAAGATCGACTACCTGCCGGGCAATGAGAACATGACGGCCGCACCGCAGCAGCACGGAGGGGAAGGCCATGACCTGGGGCCCGGCAACGTACGAGGTGAAGTACCAGGGGACCGCGCCCCTCGTGGTCCGGACGGAGAGCAATGGCGGGGAGGCCGGTGCGGGTTGGCTGAACCGCGACGCCTACGGCCCCGAGCACGACATGCATCCCGGGACCCGCTCCTTCCGCATCCTCGCCGAGGGGAACGTCCCCCTCGCGTACGTACGCACCGAACAGCACGGCTCACGGACGACCGGGCAGCCCACCGTCTACCGCATCGTGGACCACCACGGCGTCCCGTTGGGACGGATCACGTACCGGCGCCGCCCGGCCTTCCGGATCTGCCGGGCACGGTGGACGGTGGAGCCGGTCCAGGGGCCAGCCCTACGCGGCCACCAGGGCCGCCTGGTGTGGTGGGCGGCGTGGTGGCCGGTAGGGCTGCTGCTGAGTTGGATGTTCGCGATAGCCGCTTTCATGGCCGAGGACGACGCCGGCTTCCGTCCGCCCCGCCGGATCACCTGGCGCGACGCCTCGGGCCGGACGCGCCTGGTCTTCCGGGGCATGGCCGAGGACTACCGCGTGCGGGGCGGGGACCTCGACCCCCGCCTGATCACCGCACTCGTGGCCCTGCACCAATCCTTTGACTGGCCCGAGGAGGCCGGGGCCTTCGGCTGGTACGGCGTCTGAGCCGGCCCCGCCGCTCCGGAGCCGGTCCCCGTTCCAGACCAGCGACAAGGTTCGAGGAGGCGTCTCCGCCAGGAAGACACCTCCTCTCAGCCGTTGCCGGATGGTTTCACTCCCTGCCCAGCACCTCCGCGTACTCGGTGAGCTGGTTTTCCTGGTCGCAGGTCAAGTGCCGGATCTCCCAGATCAGCGCGGCCGTGTCGACCACCTCGGGCGTGAGTTCGCGGCTACCCGGCGTCGGGCGGACGCCGGTCAGCCCGGCCAGCACGGCGACCGGTACGCCGAGCACCGCGGCGAAGCCGTCGAGCATCTCCGCATCGAGCGGCTTGGCGCCCCGCCCCACCGCGCCGATCGTCGAAGCCGCCTTGCAGACACCGGACATCAGACACATCGCCTTGGCCGTCCCCGACCAGTTCAGGTTACGGAGCGCGAGCATCCGGAGAAGGAGCGAGCCGAAACCAGGTGGGTACTGCTCGTACGGGCGGGGCTCCCAAGGAGCGAGCATGCCCGCTGGTGCGGTCATGCCGCGTGCACGGGTGCGCAGCAGTTGCCGACCGGACACGGGCAGGGCGAGGGAGCACGACACCAGGGAACTGGAAGCGCCGGCCGTCTCGTCGAAGAGCCACGCGGTCTCAGGCACGGGGAGGTCCGCGACGAGCAGGAGGTCGTGCGTGTGCAGCCCGGTCCGCTCCGCGAGGCAGTCGAGGAACTCCTCGGTCGGGGGCCACGTGACCGAGAGGCCGACCGCGCCCGCGAGGCGCGCCAGACGTACGTCGGGTTCGGGGTATGTCGAGGGTTCCATGGTCACCACGGCTTCGGTCGGGGATGTTCAGTCGTGTCGGTCCCGCTGGGTACATCCTCCACGAGGCTGTACCCAGCGGTCAGGTGCCCGGTCAGGGCTTCTTCGGCCCGGGGTAATAGACCCAGGCCTTCTCGGGGAACACCCAGCCGTGCGCCAGGAAGGCCGCGCGGGTGACGTCCTTCAAGGGCGTGAAACCCTCCCTGTCCAACGGCATGTAGTGACCGGAGAAGTTCTCGATCCGAGTGAACACGCCGCCAGGACCCACGACGAACTCGCCCGCCATGAGCACGGGCTTGCGCTCGGCCAGCGAGGTGTGTCCCGCGCCGCGGTTGACGGCACGCATGTCGTCGACGTGCACGGCGCGCAGTGAACCGTCCAAGCGAACGACGAAGATGTACTCGCCGGGGCGCAGGAACCCACCGAACGGTTCGCCCATGTCCGCCGGAATGTCGCCCTGCGGCGCGTCGTCGACGCCCGGGCGGAACGGCACCCAGACGTACGGACCGCAGTCGAGGTCGGCGTCGTCCGCCGCGGCTGACCGGAGCCGGCTTCCGCTGCCGGTGCGCAGCGTCCCGGCGCCCACGGAGTTGCTGACGGTGGCCTTGGTGGCGGTGGCGCTCTTGGGGGTCTTGCCGCCCTTGCCGCCTCCCTTGCCCCCGCCCTTGCCTTCATCGGTCAGGCACTTGGCGGCCTTCTTGGCCCGCTCCAGTGCCTCGTCGAACTTCTTGTGCTTCTTCTTCGCATCCGCGACCTTGTCGAGGAAGGAGTTGATGCCCGCGATGGCCTTCGCGATCCTCGGGATCTTGCTGGCAATCTTGAGGGCCTTGGCCGGGCCGATGTTCTGGACGATGGCCCACAGGCAGGTCGGGATGTCCGGGTCGTCGATGCAGGCCTTGATGTCCTCGAAGAAGAGTTCGACGAGGATCTCGCCGCCGTTCTCCAGCAGGTAGTCGAGCAGGCCCTTCTCTGCGAGCGCCCGGGCCTCCGCCAGCTCGTCCGGTGTGATGCCGGCCGCCGCGAGGGCCTCCCGCTCCACGTCACCCAAGGAGACGGGCGGGCCGCTGGTCCTCTCCTTGGCCTTGGCCGCCTCTTCGCGTTCCTTGCGCTTCTGCTCGCGCTGGTACTCCTCCGCCTTCTTGGCGGCGTCGTCGGCTTCGCGGGCGTGCTGGTTGGCGTTGCCGGCCGCGGTCTCCGCGGACTTGGCGTGCTGCTCCGCCGAGGTGGCGAGCTTGGCGGCGTCGGTGGCGTCCTTCTCCGCCTTGGTGGCGGCGGTCTGGGCGGTGCTCGCTTCCTTCTCGGCCAGGGTGGCGGCGCCGGCCGCCGCAGCGGCCTGGTTCTCCGCCTCGGTAGCGGCGGCCCTGGCCCGCCCCGCCTCGGCCTCGGCCTGGGTGGCCGCGTTGCGCGCGGCCGCGGCATCTGCATACGCGCCGGTCGCGGCCTGGCGGGCCTGCTCCGTATCGGCCTGGGCCTGGGCGTCGGCCTGGTTGGCCCGGGCCCCGGCCGCCCTGGCCTTCGCGCCGTCCTCCGAAGCCTGCGCGGCCGAAGCGATCGCGGCCGCCCAGGAACGGGTGGCGTCCGCCGACGAGCGTGCTGCCGCGGCGGCCGCCTTGAACGCCGGTGCCACCTGGGCGTTCGCCCGCTGCGCCGCCGCTTCGGCAGCTTCGGCAGCCCCTACCGCCTCCGCGGCTTTGGCCTCGGCTGAAGCGACCTGCTCCTTGCCCATCTGCAGTGCTGCGTTGGCCACCGCCGCCACGAAGTCGGCGTCCACGTCCTTGCCGGCGAAGGGTGCGGTGATCGCGATGGCGGTGTTGGCCGGGTCGGCGATGCCGGCCGCCGTGGAGCGGGCGGCCCAGGAGGCCTGCACCGCCGCTGCGGCCTGGACCTGGGCCATGGCCGCCTCGCGGGTGGCGCCGTCGGCCTCGTCCCGGGTGCGGTTGGCTGCCTGGAGTGCCTGGTTGGCCGCGATGGCGGTGAGTCCGGCCAGTCGAGCGGCCTCGTGCGCGGCGATGCCCGCCCGCCCTTCCTGCGCGGTGGCCTCGGCGGCCTTGGTGTTCGCCCGCTGGGCCGCGGCACGGGTACGGGCGGCTTCGGAATCCGCCTTGTTCGCTGCGGCACCCGCGGCGAACGCGGCGGCCTCGGCCTTGCCTGCGGCGGCGTTGGCACGCGAGGCGTGCGCGCCGGCCTCAGTGGCCGCCGCCCGTGCCCGCGCTGCCGCGCCCGACGCCTCGATCGCCGCGGCACGCGACTTCCTCGCCGCGTCGGAAGCTCCATCGGCGGCATTGCGGGCGGCAGTAGCGGCCCTTCCGGACGCGTCCGCGTCCGACCGGGCGGCGTCCGCGGCTTGGCGTGCCAGACCTGCGTCTGCCGTGCCGCTCACCGCGGCGGCCAGCGACTCGGTGGCCTTGGCCCGGGCTTCGTCGGCGTTGTGCTGCCGTTCCGCCTCGAACGCCTTGTTCCGCGCGTCGCGGGCCTTGGTCTCCTCGTCCTGGGCGTTCTTGTCGGCCCGGGCGGCGTTGCCTTCCTGTGTCGCGGCCCGCGCGCGCATCTCGGCTGCGGTGGCCGCGGCCGTCTGCGCCTCGGCCCGCTGCGCCGACGCCGTGCGCTGCTCGGCGTCGGCCCGTGCCCGTGCCTTTGCCGCAGCCTGCTGTTCCCGTTCGGCGCGCTCCCGTGCGGCGGCGGCCAGTTCCCGCTCGCGCTGGGCGACGACCCGCTGCTCGGCGGCGATCTTGGCTTGGCGCTGGGCCTCCACCCTGGCGTCGCGGGTCTTCTGGGCGTGCTCCCACGCCGTCTTCTCGGCCTGCTCCGCCTCGATCCGCGCCTGCCGGCTCTTGGCGGCCGCGTCCTTGGCGACCTTGGCCTGCTTTTCCGTGGCCTCGGCCAGGCGGGCTGCCGCCCGGGCGTGCTCGTCGGCGTTCTCCCGCCACTTCACGGCCTGTTGTTCATGCAGCTCGGCCCGGTTCTGCGCGTTCAGGCCGGCGGCGTCCGCGGCCGTGGCGTCCACCGCGTGCTGTGCTGTCTGCGTGGCCTTGACCGCGGCCTGTGCCGCCGCTGCGATACCCGCGGCGACTTCGGACCACTGCACGCCGTGCGTCAGCCCGGTCTCCACCAGGACGTCGGCCTGCGCCTTGGCCTGGAGGGCGGCCACCTGTGCCTGCTTGGCAGCCTGGTCGGCGAGCCCGACCTGCCGCGCCGTCTCGGCCTTGACCGGGCGGTAGTCCGAGACCCGTTTGCCGGCCCGGTCCGCTGCGAGCATCCGGTCGGCCTCGCGGGCCTGTGCGGCAGCCGCGTTCATCGCGTTGGAGACGTTCTTCAGCGCCTTCACGGCGTCGCCGTGGGCAGCGATGAGCTTCGTACGGGCCTCAGCCGCGCGGGACGCGTTCTCGGCCAGCTTCCGCAGCCGCTCCGCCGCCTCCAGGGCCTCCTTCTGCGCCTTCTCGTGCGCCGCCCGGTCATCGGCGTCCTTCTGCGCCGCGACCAGATAGCCCTTCTCCAGGAACTCGGCGATCACCTTGGCGTCACCGGTGGCCAGCGCCGCCTGCGCCGCCCGCTTCACCTCCGGCCCACCGACCGCAGCGAGCATCTCCACCCGCTTGCGGATCTCCGCCGCCCGCTGCTGCTCGTTCTGCTCGGTGGCCTTGTCCCGCTGCCGGGCGATGTCCGCACCGAACGCGAGGAAGTCGGCGCGGTCCCGCGCCGTGCCCTTGAGGACCCGTTCGACCTCGGCGTTGAAATGCGGGCCGCCGGTGCCCCGCATCGCCTCGATCTGCCGGCGGTTGGAGGCGTCCGCCGTGTCCTTCTTGTCCTTGGCCCGCTGCCGGGCCTCCGCCTCCCCGCGCTCCAGGAAGTCCCGGATCGCGTTCGGATCGGTGCTCTCCAGGGCCTTCCGGGCGGCCGCGCGGACTTCCTCCTCCTCATCGAACTCCGCGAAGTCCTCCACGAGCTGCCGGTCGCGCTCGTCGCTGATCCGGTCCAGCTCGGTCCTGGCCGCCGGCGGTGGCGTGGCGCGCACCTTGGCGAGCGCAGCGTTCCCCCGCTGCACCAGGTCCAGGGCACGGGCATCGATGACCTCGCCGATGGGCTTCTCGGCAGCAGCAGCCGCCGACGCGGCGGCGGCCGCTTGCCCGGTCAGATCGGTGAGCAGCGCCACGGACACGACTGCGGACACCAAGCCCCGTACCGCACGCGGCACATGACTGCGCGGACTTCCACGACCAATACTCGGCCATAACTTACACATAAAGGGAAAATCTCCTCAGAATAGGGAAAATGAAACCCCTGCCCTCGATGTGCGGGCAGGGGGGAATCGGTGTGTACGAGCAGGTGTGCGGGCAGGCGGCGCGAACCGCGGGACGGCTGCGCCTCGACCTGGAGGGAGGCCATCTGCGCCTGGCTGGCTGGCATCGCGCGCACCAGTAGGACGAGGCGCACGCGGAGACGGTCAGTCCTTCACGCGCATCTCGGACTCGTGCGCCCGCGCGAACATCTCTTGCCAGAACGTGACCGCCTTGGCCGCGTCCGCGTGCTCCTTGGTCCAGGAGCCTTGGTTGGCGGCGGCGGGCTCGGCGATCCGCTTCCAGAGCTCGTCGGCGCTTCCCCGGGCGGCATCGGCGATGTCCCGCCAGCTCTCCGCCTGCGCCGTGGCTGTCGCCTGCCCCGCCGACCACGCGCCGCGTGCAGCGTCGGCGTGCTCGGCGACCGCCTTCCAAGCCTGCTGCGCCTCGGCGCGCGCCCTAGCGCCGTCGGCGGCGCCCTTCAGCGCCGCTTCGGCGGCTACGGCCTCCTTGAGCAACTGTGTCAGGGTGTAGTGCCGCAGCGTGTCGTCGTCGGCGGCCCGCAGCCTGTAGGCCTCCAGGTCCAGCGCGCCACCGGTCATCCAGCCGTAGCCGAAGAACTCCGTGACGTCCGTGTCGGCCGCGCCCGGGCGCAGCGCCCACTGCGCCGCCACCCGTACCTGCTCACCCGGGTCGCTCTCGGCGGTTCTCCGCACGAAGTCCCTGTCCCTGGCGCTCACTTCTTGGCGGTGCTGAGTGGCCGCGTCACGCACGGACCGGTCACGCTGCTGTGCCTCCGCGTACCCCGTCTTCACGAACGCCACCCGATCGGCGTCCGACCCCTTGAGCGCGCGTTCGGCCGCGGAGCGCACCTCCGGCGAGAACTCCACCGTGTGGGTACGGACCACCCGCTCGCAGAACAACCTGTTGCGGGTACGGGTATCCCGTAGTCGCTGTTTGGCGAGGTCGTAGCCACCCCCGGGCGCCAGCCACTCGGAAATCGCCTCGTCGCCCCGGGTGCTGCGCAAAGCGTTCCAGGCCGAGACGCGCAGTTCGGCGGGAAGGGACGACGTGGCGACCCGGAGCACGCTCTCGCGCGCCGCGCCGGAAGCCGCGGCCGCGATGGAGGACGGCTGATCGGCCGGCTGGTCCGCGGCCGCGGAGGCCGCCGGGAGCGGTGCGACGGCCCATGCCGGTGTCATCGTGCCGAGGGTGGCGCCTCCGATCAGCAGTCCGGCCGTCAGGGGCATCACGCCCCCTCTCCAGCGGCTCATGAAGCAGTGACCGGCTTGATCCGCCACAGTTGCGCCGTCGTCTGGTTGCAGGGGTACTGCTGCAGCCGCACGCCCTCAGTGTGATTGCCGTAAGGCACGTCCAGGCAGCGTTCCGCAGCGTGCAGGGCACGTACCTGGTAGACCTTCCGGACGGGGTCGACGAGATCGATCTGCCAGCGCGTCCGCTTGGCCCCGGAGCACTCGCCCAGCTGGATCGCGGCCCCGGCCTGATCACTGCCGTCCGCCACTTCAAGGCACTTACCGCCGGGCATCGAACGCAGCTCAAAAGAGGATTCGCGGGTGGGCGCCTCGGTGGCGACGAGGCGCCACACCGGGCCCTTCCAGGCGGTCGTGCAGAAATCCAGGTACGCCGGCGCGCCGTTGGTCGCCGTGCTGTCGCCCCCGACGCTCAGACAGCGGTTACTCTCCCCCGCTTCCAGATGGACGACGACGCCCTCGGCGGGCTCCGCCGCGCTTCGGGCGTGAGCGGTGGTCGTACCGCCGACCAACGCGGCAACACTGGCGCCCACCGCCAGTGCGGCTCGAGCGATCCGTGCCATCGTAAGATCCGTTTCTTCTCGGCTGCGTAGGTCAGGAGGTGGCCGGCAGGAACCGCCAGCGCTGGGAGGTGAGGCCGTAGCAGGTCGTGATGTACACCTTCGGCTCCTCGCCGGGGCGGTATCCGCCCATGGACAGGCACTCGTCGGGACGGTTCACCGGGCGCAGTTCGTAGAGCTCCTTGGTGACCTCGACGAGCATCACCTTCCAGCGCTGGCCGGAGCGGTCGTCACACCACCGCTGCAGAACGTCCGATTGGTCCTCAGGAGGATCGGTCAGGCACCGTCCGCTGTGCTTCGCCATCAGCTCGAAGGCCGCACCGCCCACGGGCCTCAGCCGGAACAGCTGGTTCTCGGCCTCTGTGCTGCAGGTGCCCTCGACGGCGTAGGCGCCCTCGCGGATACTGCCGTCGACGATCGTGAGGCACGTCTTGGAGTACTCCACTTGCAGGCGCACGTACGGCGGTGCGTCTGCGGCCGCTCGGAAGGTGGACGGGTCGGCGTGGGCGGTGCTCGCACTGCCGGCCACCGCGACGGCACCGGCGCAGGCGGCCAGCGCAGCTCGAATGATGCGGGACATCAGGGGAATCCGTTCGTGTGGTGAGCGGGCTCGGAGGCGAGGGGTCAGCCGGCGAGCGGCGGGGCGATCTTCCAGCTGGTCGTGCTGTCGTGGATGCTGCCGGCCGCGAGATAGCCCCAGTAGGGCCGCAGCCGGCGTTCATCCGGTCCCACCCCCCAGACGAAGGAAGTGCTCCCGGAGCCGGCGAGGCCGGGCTGAGCGCACCAGGTCGCGCTGTTGCGGAACTCCTCGCTTCGGTCGTCGGCGCCGACGACCGCCTTGTGGGCGTCGGCCTCATTGACCTTCAGGTAGTAGCCGGGCCTGCTCACCGACTCGAAGGAGTAGCAGCCGGCACGGCCGGCCAGCGAAGGAAGCACGACCCAGGTGGCGTCCTCGCGGTCGGCCTTGGGGCTGCGACCGTCGACCGGGGTGAGGAAGCCGTATCCGCCGTCCACGGTGCTCTGGCGGGCGTACCAGCCGGCTGTCTTCCCTTCGATCGACTGGAAGGACTGGCGTCGCGCCCGGTACTGGTTGTCCTCCTTGAGGAACTCGGCAACCTTCTCGGGCCCCCCGGCCAGCGCCTCCTTCGCCGCCGCCACGAGCCCCGGGTTCACCCCGGTCTTCTCGGCCGCGGCCTGGATCTGCAGGGCGAGACGGCGGTTCGCCTCGGCCAGCTTCTGGCGCCGCGCCTCGTCGTCCCGCTTGTACGCCTCGTCCGCACCGGCATGGATGAACTGCTTCCAGTCCGCCGGGGTGCTGCTGAGGACCACCCGCTGGGCCGCCGCGAGCAGCTCGGTGCCCGCGAGATCGCCGGGAGCCGTGCGCAGGAGTTCGCGGATGAAGTTGTCGTCGCTGAGGTTGAGCATCGCCTCGGAAGGGCTGACGCGGAACAGCGCCGCGGCGCGCTTCCGCGCGGCCAGCTCCTTGCGGCGCTCGGCCTCGCGACGGTTCTGCTCCTGCAGCTCCTTGATCTCGTTGTCCTGGTCGGTCTTGTGGGCCAGGCGGATGCCGTTGACGATGAACTCCCGCTGGGCTGCGGCGTCGCCGAGCAGCGCGCGGATCGCGGCCGCCTTGACTTCGGGCCCTGCGGCGGAGTGCCTGGCGATGGCGCGGATGAAGTTGTCGTCGCTGAGCGCCAGCAGCTCGGGAGTGCTCGCGATGCCCACGGTCATCAGGGCCTGGGACTTCGCGAGCCGGGCGGCGCGGTCGGCGTCCGCCTGGTCCTTCTCGCGCTGCTTGTCGAGGTCGTACGCCTTGTGGATCCCGGCGGTGATGAACTGCACGTGGTCCGCGTCGACCTTGCTGGCCATGGCCGCCTCCGCCGCCGTGCGCACCGCGCCCAGACGCTCGCCTGCGTCCCGTGCCTTCTGCCAGAGCGCGTGGACGAAGTCGTAGTCGCTGAGCAGGAGTACGTCCGGCGTCGGGTCGAGGCGGACCACAGCCGCCGCTGCCACCCGCTGCTGGTCGGTGGTCCCGATGCTCCCGGCCTGGGCCGCCTTTCCGGCGGGCGCGGCCATGGCCGTCGTCGGCGCGACAGCACCCGATACGGCCGCCAGCGCCGTGGCCGTCACGATTCCACGCCTGATCCCGCTCCGCATGCGGAGGGACGTGGTGTTCCTCTTGTGCAACTGTTCCGAGCCCCCTTGATTTCGCAGGGGCGATCCGCAGCCGGAACAGCAGCGGAAAATCATGCATCCGTCGATCCTGTCCGCACGCGGAAAAACGCCGGACACAAGAATTGCCGACTGCCGACGCACACGGCCATGAATGCGCGGATCGCCCTCTTCCCCCCATGGCGCCATGTCGGCTCCCAGAGCAAACACACAGCGCCCACCGATCAGTCATGATCGATAACCTGACTCTAGGCGCCGAATATCGAACAATCAACGGCGATCTTCCAGCCAGAATGACTGATAATGAGCCAGAACTGATGGCTTGCCCAGCCAACGGCCCTGGCTCATTTCCGGTGGCAGCCGCGCCAGCCCACGACCACCACCGCCGCCACCACCACCGCCCGGCCCCACCCCCGGCGATCCGCCCCACCCCACACCGGTCGGCGGCAGGATCCACCGGAGCCGAACCGACATGCGGAAAACGACGGCCCACCGCAACGGTGTACACCTCTTGCCAGTCCACCTCGGTGGACAGCACAGCGTCCGGGCACCAGCGGAGCTCGGTCTCCGTCCACTCCGCCCCGCACCGGCGAAGGTACTCAAGCGCGGCGATGAGCGAACCATTGGTGCGCCACCCCTGGAACGTGCCGGCCGACTGCTCACCCGCTGCTCAACACCGGTCGTGCGCAGTTGTCTCCGGCGTGATGGGCGCGAGCGATCGGCCGGGCCTGGTCCCGTCGGCGGACGCCGGTCCGTGGCCGTGGTGATCTGCGCGGTGGTGACGGGGAGGTGGAGGTAGCGGGCGAACGCGCATGCCAGGGTCTTGGCCGTGCCGCCCGGCGGCACCAGTACGCAGGCGACGGGCACGCTGGTGCCGCCGGCGTGGACGCGGCGGGTGGGTGCGGTGGGCGTGAGCCAGACGGCAGGTCCGGCCGACCCCTCGAAGCAGAGCGGTGGTCTTGCCGGTGGTAGTCGGGCCGGTGAGGACCAGGGACGGTCGGGCGGTGACGCTCTGGCGGTGACACACTGCAAGTGATGGGCCAGGCGTTCCTCCAACACACCGCCTGCCCTGTGGGCCGCGCGGGGCACAGCCGGCAGCCGAACGCCGCCGGCCCCACCACCGCATCCGCCACCCCTCGAAGAACGCGCCTGATCAGCCACCCGGATCACCTCCACCGAAGCGGGGCCGCCCACCAGATAGCGGAAGAGCCCGGCTTCCGGGCCCAGCCGTCACGGATCACCCGAACGCCAATCCAACCGCCCGTGCCTGCCGCGCACAGTCAGCCGTTAACCCACGACAAGTACCTCCGACTTCGAGGGAGACCCCAGCGTGAGTGCCGAAAAGCGCGCAGCCTTCAACAACATCGACACCGACGGAGACGGATTCATCACCGCCGACGAATTCAAGGCGTCCCTCCAGCGCACCAACACGAACGTCTCGGACGAGAACATCGAGGTGATCGTACGGATGGCCGACGAGAACGGCGACAAGAAGATCGACTTCGACGAGTACACCAAGCTCGTCCGCTGAGTCCGGATACGAGGGCGGCCCCGGTCTCACCAGACCGCGACCGCCTGACGAGCTACCGAAACCGGCCGCCCGCGCTCTCTGCCAGGCCGAAGACAGTGCCGGCAGGGCGCGGGCTGCTGGATCTGACGCAGCGCCATACCGCCAGCCGCAGCAGTCTCGGCTACGCAGCCGCTCAGCACGCCGCGAGAAGATCCGCTGCGGCCGTTGCCAACTTTCCTCAGCATGGACCCCGCCTTCCCTCCTTCGGGAGTGCAGGCGGGCAGCCTGCTCCAACGCCTGCCGGGCGTTGGCCGTCTCCATCGGCACCCAGGTCGCGGACATTCTCCGCGGCGATGGCAGGTGTGCCCCCAGGTCGCTCCACGCGCTGAGTACGGTGCCGAAGTCCCCCGTGATCCGGTCCAACGCATCCGACCACCGCTCGACCAAGCTGTCGTTGAGGCCACAGGGGACCAGGAAGGCCAAGGACTGCTGCCGGCTGGCTGGAACCGCCTCACGGTTGACGATCCGTGCCGCTGAGCTGATCGGGAGCAAGTGGGCACCGCCGGCTCGCTTCTCGAGCTGCATGACGCTGCGTCACTGCCTGCGCCGTGTCGGTAGGCGATGTGAATTGCCAGTGGCGAGTGCCGTGATCAGCCCTGTGGACCGACCGTTACCCAGCCGATCAGATCCAGGTGGTCACCTTCGACGAGCACGTGCGGGCGCGTCCGGCCGCGTGTTTCCGGGTCGGCAGGGACAGCCCTGAGCTTCCGACGGAGGGTCTTCAGTGGGTGGTTCGGGTCGGACTTGTGCCTCACCGTGGAGGATGATCGGCGGCCGCCCCGCGATGCTTGCGACGGCTTCGCCCGGGCCCGTGGCGAGCTACGACCGTCGTGGCCTCACCTTGATCACCAGCCGTCCCTCGGCGCTCGTGGTGTCCGTCCACCCACTTCAGCGATCGAAGACAATGGGCAGTCGTTCATCCATAGCACCCTCGCCTTCGGAAGCGGCGTGATCAGCGAGAGCGCATAGCTGTGCGGGGGTGAGTCCGGCCAGGTCATGGAAGTCATGGTTCATGTGTGCCTCGTCGTAGTAACCACACAGAGCCGCCCGATCAGCCAGCGACCGACAGGCGTCGAACGGTAGCGTGAGCGCTCGTTGGAACCGCAGAATCCGGCTGACCGTTTGCGGGGGCAGTCCGATCTGCTCGCGGAAGAGCCCCTGCAGCCGCCGGCTGCCGCGGCCCGTCGCGGCAACCAGATCTCTGGTAGAAAGCCGCCCGTGGCAGGCACGCAGTCGGCTCCATGCCTCGGCGACGACCGGCGAGGTCGGCGGAGCGTCCACCATCCGCCGCGTCAGGGCGTCCTCGATGATCGCCCAGCGTCTGCCCCAGTCCGGCACTGCAACGAGCTGCTCGGTCAGCTGCGCTGACCAGCCGGTACCCAGCACTTCATCGGGGTGCAGGTGGCAGTTGGCCAGGTGATGCAGTGGCAATCCCAGGCACATGTACGCGCCGATTGGAGTGAAGTCAATCTCGACCCCCTCCGCGGCGCCCTCGAAGCCACCCTTCAGCGACGATGTCTGCAGCCCGGCGAGCGTAGCCTGCCACGTCGTCCGCTGCGCTCGAGCGCTCCGGGTCTCGTGAAGCAGGTGCAAGGGATCCCCCCAGCCGAGGAACAACGTCACCGTGGCCGAGGGAAGACTGCGCCTGAGCGGTACTGGTCCTGCGGTGCGATGACCCCTGTACATCACGACCTGATCCCGTAACCGCTTCGAGGCGCGACGCTCCACGTACCCGCCCCTGTTCATCGACTCCATGGATGTTTCGCCTTTCCCCCTCCACCGCGCCCTCGTACCGTGCGTGTGTCAGTCGACTCTCGTAGACAGAGTGCGCCTTCATACGAGGCGACCGCCCAGACTCCGCAGCGATCTGGACACACGCCGCACGGGACACCCCGTACCCGGGCCACCGCCTGCAGTTGCTCAGCGGTTCCAGCAGCTGGGGATCCAGCATGGACCGGACCGTAGGTGTGCGGGGGTGGATCGTCTACGACCGCACCGTACCGACCACGCCTTCGCAGACCGTACCGACCAGCAGCGCACCGCCCGGTAGCGCGGAGGAACCGTGCGGGCAGTGCTCGCAGAGGCAAGCTATGGCGATCAGCACAGGCCATCGGCTGTCGTCCTCCGCAGGAACCGGTCTGTAGGAGGGCCAGACCCCGCCAGCTCCCGGTGGTGATGTTCGGGCTGCATCAACGTGATGGAGTGCAAATCCGCCCCTGCCAGTCGCTGCCCGCCGCGCCACGGCTGATCTGGCCGAACTGGAGCGTGCGGGCTGGAAGCCGGCCCGGGTGGAAGGCAACGTCCTCACCTACCGGAAATCCGGCAGGAGCCGGCTGGCCTTGAGCCCGGCTGGCGGCGCATGGATGCCCATTGTTCCCGGGGCGGGCGTTCGGCGATGCCCGCCGCAAGTCCGGGAGGGAGCCAGTCCTCGGGCCTGCGCAGCTGGGTCTGGTCCGCGGCGGCACGGCAGAGGTCGCGGATCTCGGTCAACGGGGCCCTGCCTGGGGGTCCTTGACGAGGCAGCGCGAAACGAGGGTCCGCAGTTCGGCGGGGAGCCCGCTCAGGACCGCCTCCGCGCGGCCCTCGAAACCGCCCCTCACCGACGCCGTCCGCAAGCCGGCGAACATGGCATGCCACGTCGTCTGCTCCGCCGCCCCGCTCCCGGGCTCGTAGAACAGCGCAGGGGATCGCCCCAGTCCAGGATCAATGTCACGGTGGCGGGGGAAAGGGTGAGCCTTACGGGTCCACGCCCTGCAGTGTGATGACCTCGGTGCGTCACCACGTGATCCCGTAACCAGGCGGAAGCGCGACGCTCGCAGTACACGCCTGTCCCCCTCGGATCCGATGGACATGGTGCGCCTTCGTACAAGGCCAAGGCCCCCATGCGCCACAGCAATCTGGGAACCACGCCGCGCGTGGCGTCCCGTCACGTCCGGGAGAGAGATAGGGAGAGAGGATGCGATTACGCCAAGTCCTCGCGAGTGTGGCACTCGGGACTGCTTTGGCGCTCGGCACCGCAGCCGTTCCAGCCCAAGCAGCTCAGTCCGGTCGCGATGCCCACAGCGACACCATTGCGGAGGGTGCGTTCATGGCCGCGACGCACGTCGGTTCGGACCAGGATGTGTTCGCCGTTCCGAACTTTGACGCGAACACGACGACCGCTGCACTGATGACCGCACTCGATCTGATCCGTGTCGACACCTTCCGTACCAGGTCCGCTTGTGAGTCCTTCGGGGCGAGCTCTGCCTACGCCTTCTGGGTCTGCGAGCGGAACGGAAGCCGCTGGGAGCTCTGGGTGGACGACGACACGTGAGCGACGGAAATCCGTCTCAGATCGGGTCAGGGCCCTCCGCCCGGCGACGCCGGTGAGACCGCTGGGCACTGGGGGCTCTGAGGACCCGTCGGGTCGAAGTCCGTCATGAAAACCGCGAAGGGCCGGACCGTGATCGGTCCGGCCCTTCGCCGGCTGTGCCGCGGCTGCCGTCAGCCGAAGCGACCGGTGCAAGAAGGCGTAGGGCACGAAGCGGCGCAGCGCTGAACCCATCTGCTTGCGCTGCAGCTTCTACGCCGCCCGGCTCATGCCGGTCGACGGATTGCGTACAGCCACTGAACCACCGGCCCGGCTGACTCGACGTTTCGGTGCCCCATGACCGGCGACGGTCCAGGTCCCCGACCGCGTGAGCCTCGTGCCGGGACATGAGCCTCAGGAGCCCGGGTCCAGGACCACCACCGGCGACGTGATCGAGGACGTGCGGGCCGGGCCCGCCGATGCGCCGGCAGGACCACCGGTACGCCGAGTAGGGCGCGCCCCACCCAATTCGTCAACGCCGCCGTAGCTTCGGGAGAACAGGGCCGTCACGGTGTGGCACGTCCACCCGTGAGCTCATGCATGTGGGCCATGGTGAAGTGACCAGGTTCGGGTTCCTCGAACGGGTCCGCCACAAGATGCGGCAGCGTGCCGGACAGCACCGCCAGGTGGACCCGTTGCCGACGTGCAGATTCCCGGCACCGGATCGGAGCGGATGGGCGGGACTGGGCGGGGCTGGGCGGGGCTGGGCGGGGCCCTTAGTCCCGCCCCTCGTCATGTCACAGGCCGGCCAGCAGCTGACGCCGGGGCTGACGAGCTCGGCCTCGGGGGCGCGGTCGCCGACTTCGGGCTGACGGGGTGCCCCTGGTGCGCGCGGCCCGCCGAACCCGGTGGCGGGCCGCGCGCACCTGAACTACTGGCGGGTGCGTCGGGTTCGGTCGTTTCGGTTGCGGGCGCTGGCCCGGATCTTCTTGGCTAGGTATCCGATCCCGGCGACGAGGCTGGCGGCGACGACGTCACCGAGGAGGTCGTGGCTGAGGAATGTGTACAGCGTGGACAGGCTCATGGCGTTCTCCCCTGGTGACAGAGCCGGTTGCGGTGAGGAGAGATTCGCCGTGCCGGGCCTGTCCATGGGCACGTGCAGGGCGTTGTGCCTGCTGGAAGGAGGTTCGGGCGTGGTCATCGGATGGTCAGGGTTGGACAGCAGGGTGGGAGAGGGGCGCGATGTCCCCTCAGCGTGAGATCAACGAAGAGACGGCGGCTGGCCAGCTGGCCCTGTTCCTGGTGGCCTTGACCAGGGGCGCGTCGGTCCGGGACCTGGCCGACCGGTTCGGCCGGAGCAGTTCCAGCTGGGGGAACTACCTCAATGGCTCGCAGCTCATCCCCAAGATCCTGGTCGGGAAATTGGTGGAGGCCTTCACCCCGCCAGGTGCCCGCCGTAGTACCGCTTCGGTCCAGGCCTTGGAGCTGTGGAAGGCGGCCGACGCCGAGCGTCTTGCCAGCCGGTTACCGGGTGGCGGGGAGCTGGTGCGCCAGCACCAGCGGCGCGACGACGCACTCCAGCAGGTCGTCAAGTACCAGGCGCTCGCGGCGAACGCGGAGAAGCACCTCGCGGAGCTCCGGCCCATGCTCGCCTACACCCAGAGCCGGCTGGAGAACGCCGAGCTCCAGCTGAAGCTCGGCGGCGAACGCGAGCGTGCACGGGTGGAGCGCCAGCTCGGCCAGGCGAAGGAGCGGTTGAGCCGGGTCCAGGTGCAACAAGAACGGGCCCGCACCCGCAGGCTGACGGCGGAGGAACAGCAGGAGTTCTGGATGGCTGAAGCCCTGGTCGCGCAAGAGGAAATCCGCCGGCTGGAACGCGAGGCACAGGACCTCGTGGTCGTCCGGCCCGGGTCCCTCGAACCGGTCCGTCCCGACACCGCCGATGCGGTGGACGACTCCGACTTCGAAGCCCGCCTGGAGCACATCACCGCCGAAGGCCTGCACGACGAGGCGATCATCGAGGAAGACCTCCAGCCCACCCCCGCGGGTCCCGACGCCACCGGGCTCCAGGCACTCCTCGTTGCTGAGGACCTTGCCCAACCCCTGTCCAACGCGGAGGAGGTCCTCCAGCACAACCCTGACCGCCCCGCCGGTGATGACGACCCGGCCCCGGACTCCCCTGACGCCCAAGACAGCGTCCAACGCGCGTCCAAAGTGGTGTTGGACAAGCCTCCCACCAGCGGTGACGCAGAACAGGCTGTCCCGGACCCTCCAACGCGATCACAGCATGTCCAGGCCCCTCGATCGCGTGCCCTGGAAGGAGCCGTTGATGCACCGCGCCTTGTTCCGCGGGCACGGCACCCCGGGTTCGCCAGAAGGGCGGGAGTCTGGCTCGGGCTGCTGGACGAGTCCGAGGCGACGCCCAACACAGCCGTCGGCGCGTCCACGGAAAGCACCCCGGCACCGCTGGACGCCGACGCCTGGTTCAGCCACGACGCCAAGACGCCGCTCGCCACCATCCTCCTCGCACCCGGCATGACCTTGTTCGCGCTCGTCCGTGCAGCACGCAGGGCAGACCTAACCCCGCTCAGAACCTATGCAGGTGTAGCCCTCCTAGGCGTCAGCATCTTCATGTACTTGATCGGTCAGAGCGCGGCCGCCAAACGCGAAGGCGTCGCCCAGCTCGCCGACGTGGCCGTGGGCATCCCCTTCTGCCTCGCACCGCTGTACGGGGCACTGAGGCTGATGAAGATGCCGAACACACCCGCATGCATCCTGGCCGCCGGTGTCCACCTGATCTGGTCGGCTCTGCTGCTCTTGGACCTCTTCCCCTGGACGGCCCTCAGCTTCGGGACCAAGTAGGGACCACAGGTGCTACTGCAGTCCTCAGGCAGCGGCGCGTCCAGCAGCCTGAGGAACCTTGCCCGTCCCTTCACCGTGCGGTGCGCAGCTGGTGTGCCGCGAGGGACCGTGCCGCCCGCGCGCTGCGTACCGCCCTGCAAGACCTGCTCGCGCCGTCGGCTGTCTGGCATGATCGCGCGATGAGTGTTGCGAGGGCGCTGGCTGCGGAGGCCGTCGAGTCACATGTCCGGGAGTTCTTCCAGGGGCATCCCGTGGAGGTCGTCGAATACGATCTCGGGCCGGGACGGCGAGAGGTGCTGGCCGACCTGCGCGTTCTCGTCGTGGGGCCCGGCCCGCGCAGCGACTGCTGGGCCTTCGTGACCGTCGGATGCTGGGCCGGGGTGGAGATGGGCGGCCACGGTCTTGAGTTCGTCATGACCGCCCACGTCCGCGACCAGCGATTCGTCGAACTCATGGCGATGATCGCCCACTACCACTGCGGAGGGCATCGGCTCGACCTGGAGCACAGCATGCCGATCGGTGAACCGTGGGTGGCGGGTTCGGCCTGCGACCACCTGCTGATCAGCCTGCCCTCTCTCCACGGGCCCGACCTCGAACACTGTCCGCTGCCCGGGGGACACGCGCGCATCCTATGGGCCCTGCCGGTGACGACGGCCGAGATCGAGTTCCGCAGGCATCACGGCCACGAGGCGCTGGAGCAACTCTTCGACGAGGCAGAGGTCGTCCCCACCGACCCCTTCAGGGCATCGTTGGTCTGAGCCTCCCACGGCTCCCAGCGGTCACGGCGTTCGCTCACCGCCGGCGTATCGGTGCCCGCTTCCGCCGGCTTCGACGACCAGGTGCGTGGTGGTGGTCTCGTCGTGGTAGCCGAGGCACGGGCGACGAAGGGCGCGGGGCCTGGAGGACCAGGTGGCGGATAGCTGCGGCTCGGCCGCGCTGGGCGGGGACGCCAGCGGTTCGGAGTTGATCGAGCAGACTGGGCGGGTCCATCGGATGCCCGGCCGCGCCGGGAACAACTGGTCAGGGCGGCACGGTTGCATCGACCGAAGGGCCGGCGCCGCACGGGCGGGGAACGCGAAGACCCCAACGTCGTCCGCCCCGACAGGAGCCGGGCCCCACGATCGCGGTACGCCCACCGCGTACTCGGACCAAAACGTATTTCTGCAGGAGGACTGTTTCATGGCTGACCGGCCCTTGACGCTCATGGCAGTACACGCCCACCCCGACGACGAGGCCACCGGAACCGGAGGGGTCCTCGCGCGGTACGCAGCGGAAGGCATCCGCACGGTTCTCGTGACGTGTACCGACGGCGGTTGCGGTGACGGACCGGGGGGTGTCAAGCCGGGCGATCCCGGGCACGATCCGGCGGCGGTCGCCTTGATGCGCCGTCAAGAACTTCAGGCCAGCTGTGACGTCCTGAACGTCAGCGACCTGGAGACGCTGGACTATGCCGACTCCGGGATGATGGGCTGGCCGAGCAACGACGCCCCCGGATCCTTCTGGCAGACCCCCGTGCAGGAAGGCGCGGCGCGACTCGCGGAACTCATGCGGCACTACCGACCTGATGTGGTCGTCACCTACGACGAGAACGGCTTCTACGGCCACCCCGACCACATCCAGGCCCACCGCATCACGATGGCGGCGCTGGAGATGACCGCGCTGACACCGAAGGTGTACTGGACCACCGCGCCCCGTTCGATGATGCAGCGGTTCGGCGAGGTCATGCGCGAGTTCCACGAGGACATGCCGGAGCCGGATCCTGCCGAGGCCGCCGCGATGGCCGAGATCGGCCTCCCCGACGATGAGATCACCACGTGGGTGGACACCACCGCGTTCAGCGGTCAGAAGTTCGACGCGTTGGCCGCACACGCCAGTCAGGGCGAGAACATCTTCTTCCTCAAGATGGGCAAGGAGAGGTTCGGCGAGTTGATGGGCATGGAGACCTTCGTACGTGTCCTGGACGCCACCGGCGCGGCCATACCCGAGAACGATCTCTTCGCCGGACTGCGCTGATCCGCCCGCCCGTCCCGCCGAGTCGCCCGATCCTGTGCTCGGCGCGCGGGTGATCGGCCCGTTCGCCGCCGACCGGCCGGGGCTCCTGGTCGCGCAGCAGCTGGTCGGCATGCCGCCCGGGGCCTTCCGGCGCCGGGCGGCGAAAGCGGCGGAAGCGGCGAGCGGCGGAAGCGGCGGCCGGTGCTGCCGGTGCTGCGGGTACGGCCCGCGATGCGGGGTCGGCGATCAAGGTGGAGGGGATGCCGGCGTGCGTGGCGAAGCGAGTCTCAAGACCGGTCAGGAATCGAGAAGCCCCGGCCGCCGCGCAGCCCCTAGCGTGATGGTCATGGCAACCACCACTTCCACCGCAGCCCACACGTCCCTCGCGTCCGTCACCCTTGAGGTGGCCGACCCCGAGGCCGCTCGCCGCTTCTACAGCGCCTTCGGCGTGGACGCGTACATACGCCTGCGGGCGTCCGAGGAGCACTCCACCGGATTCCGCGGCTTCACCCTGGCGCTCACGGTGTCCGGACCGGCCACCGTCGACGGCTTCGTCGGCGCCGCCGTGGACGCCGGCGCCACGGTCCTGAAGCCCGCCGCGAAGTCGCTGTGGGGCTACAGCGGCGTCGTCCAGGCCCCGGACGGGACGATCTGGAAGATCGCGTCTTCGGCGAAGAAGGACACCGGCCCCGCCACCCGCGAGATCGACGAGGTCGTCCTACTGCTCGGCGTCGAGGACGTGAAGGCCACCAGGCAGTTCTACGCCGGCCGGGGCCTGACCGTGGCCAAGAGCGTCGGCGGCAAGTACGCCGAGTTCGCCCCCGGTCAGTCCAGCCCCGTCAAGCTGGCGCTGTACAAGCGCCGTGCCCTGGCCAAGGACCTCGGCGTCCCCGCCGACGGCACCGGCTCGCACCGCATCCTCCTCGGAAGCACCGCCGACGCCTTCACCGACCCGGACGGGTTCGCCTGGGAGGCTGCCGCGCCGCTCGCCCCCACGCTGTCCTGACCCCCGGCCCCGTCATACCGACGGACCGGCGAACACGCGCCGATGTGACAGCCCGGCCCTGGCCCGGATGTCCGGCACTCATCCATCTACAGTGCAAGGAGCAAGGCATGAAAGCGCACGTCAGCTCGATCCTCCTCGGTGTCCGGGACATGGACCGGGCCAAACGGTTCTACACCGAGGGGCTCGGCTGGAAGATCCAGAACGACTACGGCGTCTCGGTGTTCTTCGAATCGGACGGCGCCTCGCCGGTCGGCTTCTACGGTCGTGAGGGTCTGGCCGACCAGGTGGGCACGGACCCGGAAGGCAGCGGCTTCAGCGGGCTGGTCCTGACCTACGTCGTCCGCAGTGAGGCACGGGTCGAGGAGATCATGGCGGAGGCCCAGAAGGCCGGTGCCACGATCCTCAAGCCCGCCGGTGCTCTGCCGTGGGGCGGGTACGGCGGCACCTTCGCCGACCCGGACGGCTACGTCTGGAGTCTCGGCTACAGCGCCACGGGAACCGACCAGCCCTACGCCGAGTAGCCGCGATCCCTCGTCCACGGACGTCCAGGGCAGGGCGATGGTCCGGTGCGGCAAGTGGGAGCAGAGCAGCCATCGGAGCCGGGCGGGCGGGGACGGGACCGCGGTGAGCCGGCAGGACAACAGGAGGAAGACCATGAAGTTTTGGGCCCACGTCGAGCCACCCGAACCCATGCGGGGCCTGGAGGTTCCGCCCGAGGTGGTAGCAGCGCTCGGCGGGGGCGCGCGGCCGCCCGTGACGATCACGGTCAACGGGCATTCCTGGAAGAGCCGGGTCGCCATCCTGCGAGGCCGCCACCTGCTCGGCCTGAGCAACGCCAACCGGCAGGCCGCGGGTGCCGCGATCGGCGAGGAGGTCGAGGTCGAGGTGGAGCGCCAGCCGGTGTTGCCCGCCGCGTCGCCGCCACGGTTGAGGTGGGCGCGGACAGCGCCGTTGTCGGCGATCGTGAGGTAGTCGGCCCTGCCGTCACCGTCGAAGTCGGCGACGCGGACCTGTTCGGCACGGGTCGTGGTGCCGGTGGCCACCTTGCCGATGCTCTGCCAGCCGCCGGCTCCCCTGGGGTCGCCGCCACGGTTGAGCCATACGTTGACGGACCCGTCGGAGTTGACGACCCCATAGTCGGCCCTGCCGTCGCCGTTGAAGTCGGCAAGGTGCACCCGGGTACGGTCCCCCGCGTGGTGCCGGTGGCAACGGGGCCGAGTGCCTGCCAGCCACCGCCCGGCTTCCCGTCCTGGTTGCGCCAGGCCCGTGCTTCACCGCCGTCCGCAATGGTGAGGTGGTCAGGACGCCCGTCGCCGTCGAAGTCCGCCCACCGTACGGGACCGGCGCCGCCCGTCTCCGTACCGGCCCGCGGTACGCGCGGCCGCACGGCCCAGCCCTCGTTGACGGCCTGCTCCAGCCCGTCGCGGTACACCAGGGCCATCTTGCGGTAGCCGGAGTCATTGGGATGCAGGTGGTCGGGCAGCTCGGCCACGACGTCGAGGCGGGGCGGCTCGACGAAACGGAACCGCTCACCCCGGGCGCGGCGCTCCGGTTCGTGGTCCCGGACGGCGGCATTGAAGTCGCGCGTCTGCCGTTCGAGCCCCGGCGTGTCGACGAGCAGGCCCTGAACGATGACGGTCACTCCAGGCCTGTTCGCCACGATGCGGTCGACGAGTCCGGACAATCGCCGTGCGGCGTCCGCGGGGTCGGCGTGGTGAGTGTTGAGGTCGTTGATGCCCAGGTGCAGGAGGACGACGTCCGGGTCGGCAGCGGTCTGCCACCGGTCGATGTTCGAGCGGACGTCGTCGATGGTCCAGCCGATGTGACCCTCGTTGTCGGGTCGCCGACGTTGCCGAAGGAGCCGGAGCCCACGAAGTCGGGCGTATAGCGGGACTGGCCTCCCATCAGGTGCCAGAGCTCGGAGCGGTATCCGGCGCCTTGGCAACTGCCGGCGCCGGCGGTGATCGAGTCACCGAGCGGCATGATCCTCACCAGCGGTGGGGTGGGCTGGACGGCAGCGGCGGCCGGAGAGGTGCCGGGGCCGAGTGCGGTGGCGCCCGCCAGCAGGACGAGGCCGAGTGGGGTGATGCGCTGTGTCACTGGCCGGTCCTTCAAGGAGGGAAGTGGGTCGGTGGAGTTGTCGGCTTCTGCGGACGACGCCTCTGACGAGCGTCGGAAACGCACGAGCCCGCCGTCCGTCCTCGGCGCGATCGCGAGGGAACGGACGGCGGGCACCACATCCCGGGATCAGGCGCCGCTGGCGACCGTGCCGAGGTCGATCCAGCCACTGCCAGCGGCGGCGTCACCGCCGTTCCAGGCGAAGACGGATGCACTGCTGCCGGCGCCGGCGAGGACGTAGTCGGCGTGGGCGTCGGCGTTGAAGTCGACGAAGTGGACCTTCGTGTGGTCGGTGGTCCGTCCGCTCGTGATCTGGCCGACGACGCTCCAGCCGTTCTTCGGGACGACGTCACCGCCACGGTTCAAGTAGAGGTCGACCTTCCCGTCGGGCTTGACGGCGTAGTAGTCGGCCTTGCCGTCGCCATCGGCGTCGGCGAACCGGACCCGGTTGCGATCGGTGGTGGCCCCCGTCGTCACCCGTCCTATGCCCTGCCAGGGGGCGACCTTGTCGCCGCCGCGGTTGAGGAAGACGTCGACGGCTCCGGTGTCGTTGAAGACGAGGTAGTCGGTGCGGCCGTCACCGTCCCAGTCGGCGAAGCGGACCTTGCTCTGGTCCTTGGTGACACCGGTCGCGACCTGACCGATCGCCTGCCACGGCGCCACCTTGTCCCCGCCGCGGTTGAGCCACGCGTTCACGGAGCCGTCGGGGTTGATGACGAGGTAGTCGGCCTTGCCGTCACCGTCGAAGTCGGCCAGCCGCACCCGGGAGCGGTCGCTGTTCACGCCGGTAGCGACTTGGCCGAGGCCCTGCCAGCCGTTCGCGCCGGCGGGGTCGCCGCCGTGGTTCAGCCACACGGACACGGCGCCGTTGTCGGCAATCGTGATGTAGTCGGGCTTGCGGTCGCCGTCGAAGTCGGCCCAGCGCACGCGGTCACTTCCGCCGGCCTCGTTCACCGCGGCGGAAGGGCGCTGGTCGCCGGGCACGGTTCCGCTGGTCCAGAGGGCGCCGCCCTTGCCTTCGCCGCCGCCCTTCTTGTAGACGACGAGGTTGCCGTCGTTCTGGAAGGTGAGGTATGCGCCGGGGTTGCCGAAGGTGGCGGTGGACCAGTAGGAGTTGCCCAGCCCGTCGCCGCCGCCCTTGCGGTAGGCCACGAGGTTGCCATCGCGTTGCATGGCGAGGTAGGAGCCGTCGCCGCCGGCGACGTTGGAACTCCACACCTGCTTGGCCTGGTGCTTGTCCCAGATGTACAGGCGGCCGTCGCTAGCCATGACCAGGATCCTGTGGGGGCTGTCGGCCCAGGACCCGGCCGGGTAGCGGCCGTCGCTGGGCAGGGTGCTCGGCCGCATCGCGGTTTGCGACGACCACAGGCCGCCGCCCTTGCCCTCTCCGCCGTCCTTCTTGTGGACGACGAGGTTGCCGTCGGTCTGGAAGCGCAGGTACGCGCCCGGGTTGCCGAACGTGGCCGTAGACCAGAGGTGGCCGCCCTTGCCGTCCCCACCGGTCTTCGTGTAGACGACGAAGTTGCCGTCAGCCTGCATGACCGCGTACGCGCCCGGGTTGCCGACGGTGTTGGAGGACCAGATCGCAGCGCCCTTACCCTCACCACCGCTGTTGTGGTAGATGACCAGGTTGCCGTCGGACTGCATGGCGAGCTTGAGGTGCTTGCCGACGAGGGTCGTGCCCGACTGGATGGTCTGGCCGGGGCGGACCATCAGCGGATCGGTGACCGTGGTGATCCATTGTCCGAGGTCGTCGGTACGGGCGGAGACGGCGCCGGTACGGGTTTCCGCGGGGGTGGTGCCGAGGCAGCCGCCCTGCCAGGACCGGCTGTTGACTCCGACGAGCTCGCCGGCCGCGTTCAGGAGCGGGCCGCCGGTGTCACCCTTGCAGATCGCGTCGGTGCCCTTGCCGGTGATGGCCAGGCTGGTGGCGTCAGTGGAATTGACCGTGAACGCGCCGGTGTGGAGCTTGGCGGGCACCCACTCGGTCTTCGTCCGGCCGAAACCGGCGGCGGTGACGTCCGCGCCGGCCGTGGGGACGGTGGCGGCGCGCTTGACCGGGGCCGCTCCGGGGGCGGGCACCGCCAGACGGGCCAGGACCACGTCACGGTCGGTACGCGGAACGAGTTCGGACACGGCGAGGGCCCGGCCGTCGGCGAGGGTGACGGTCGACTTCAGCGCGGGCTTTCCGGCCGGAACCTGCTGGCCAGGGACGGTGGCGAAGCAACTGGTGGCGGTGGCGACCCACCACTCGTTGACGAGCGCCGCGGTGCAGGCACGGCCGTTGGCTTCGTCGCCGACGTTCAGCCTGACGACGGAGGCGTAGTCGCCGGGCGCGGCCTCCGGGCCCGAGACGGCCTGGGCGGGTCCGGCGGAGGTGAGACCGGCGGCGACGGCGATGGCGGCGGCGAGCAGGCCGGTCATCCGCGCGGGGCGCGGACGGGGTGCAGACATGTGGGTTCCCTTGGAACAGCGGGCGGGCCTGTCGGCAGGGCTGGTCACAGGTACCAGCTCTGCGTGGCGAAGGACGGGTCGGAAGAGTGCTCCCACTGCTGGGCGGGGGCGCCGTTGTCCTTGCTGGAGTTGCTGATCTCCAGGGTCTTGCCGCTGTTGACGTTGCTGATGTTCAGGCTGACGGTGCTGCCGGCCTGCTTGATCGTCCAGAGCATGGTGGGGATGTCGCGGCAGGTGTACTGCTGCGCACGGGCCCCGTTCTCCTTCTTGGAGTTGATGATCTCCAGGCACTTGCCGCTGTTCACGTTCACGATCTGGTAGACACCAGCGGTGGCCGTGGGGCGGAACTCCCACTTCGCGCCGGCCTGACCGACGCAGGCCCACTGCTGGGCGGGGGCGCCGTTGTCCTTGCTGGAGTTGCTGATCTCCAGGCACTTGTCACTGTTCACATTGCGGATCAGACCGCCTGCGGGCAGCGGAAGGGGAGAGGGCCAGGCGTTGGTGCCCAGGACGAGGGAACCCTTTCCGTTGCCCTTGTAGAAGTTGAAGCGCTGCTGGTCGTTCCACAAACCGCCGAGGTCGGTCTTGTCGTCGCCGTTGAAGTCACCGGACAACAGGACGGGCATGTTGTTCCACGTGTTGTCCTGCCACATGGAGACGCCGGCGTCGAGGCCGCCGGCGGCGTTGCCGGAGTAGCGGCGCAGGGCGCCGTCGGAGGCGATGGCGACGATGTCGTCGACGCCGTCGTTGTTGAAATCACCGGTGGTGATCTTCTGGATGCTCAGCCAGGTGTTGTCCGGCCACATCTTGCGGTTCTTGCTGGTCAGCACCCCGTCCGCGGTCGTGGAGTAGGCGTGCAGGGACCCCTTGGCGTCACTCGTACCCCAGACGGCGATGAGCCCGTCGCGGTCGGAGCCCGCCGCGCGATACCGCTCCAGTTGGCGCATGGAGTCCCAGTTGGTGTTCGCGTCCGCCCACATCGCCTTGCCGTCGGCCAGGCTGCCGTCAGACCGTCCCGCGTACAGGCGCAGAGCGCCGTTGCTCCAGACGGAGGCGATGTCGGTGATGCCGTCACCGTTGAAGTCCCCACCGATGATCTTCTTGGCGCGGCCCCAGCTGCCGTCGGCCCGCCACAGCGGGCGGCCGTACTCGAAGGTGCCGTCGGGACGGCCGGCGAAGGTGTGCAGGTTGCCGTCGGTGGTGACGGCGGCGATGTCCGTACGGCCGTCCTGGTTGAAGTCGCCCGCCCCCATCACCTTGGTGACGTTGGGCACCACTGACGCCAGACGCACCGCAGGGGTGGTCTTGCGGACCTGGTCCACCCAGGCTGCCACGTCGTCGACACGGACATCGAGCGCCCCGGTGCGGGTCTCGGCCGCATCCGTGCCCAGACAGCCGCCCTGCCAGGACCGCGAATTGACCGCTGCCAGCTCCCAACCGCCGTCCTTCTGGCGCAGGGCCGGACCGCCGGTGTCACCCTTGCAGACCACCGCGTCGCCCGAGGCGTTCAGCCCGAGCGTGCCGCCTTCGACGGAGGCGACAGTGAAGGCACCGGTGTGCGCCTTCTTCGGGACCCATTCTGTCTTCGTCCGCCCGAACCCCAGCGAAGTGAGCTGTTCACCGACCTCCGGGGCGGTGGTGGCGACCGTGACCGGCTCCACTCCGACGACCCGCCAGGCGAGCTTCACCATCACCAGGTCACGGTCCGCGTGCGGAACCAGCTCCGCCGCCTCGACCACGGTGCCCGTGGACTGCGTGAGGTCGGTGCGCCCCACGGTGACGGTCGTCTTCAGGGCCGGCTTGCCGGCCGGCACCTGCGCGGAGCCGTTGCGGAAACAGGACGCGGCGGTGATCACCCACTGGGCGTCGACGAGCGAGCCCGAACAGGCCGCCTTGTCACCCAGGTTGAGCTTCGCGACGAAGGCGTAGCCGGTGTTCGGAGCGTCGCCCCCGTTGAGAGCAGCGGCGGGATGCGCGGTGAGAAGGCCGCTTCCCACCGTGGTGGCGATCAGCGCAGCAGCCCACGCGAAGCGTGAACCGGGTACGGGCATGTTGATCCTTTTGGTGTCGGGTGGCGCTGGCTGCCGTCCGCGCCGGGAAGGTCACGGCGCGGACGGGTCGGCCGTGCGGATTGTTACCGGGTGGCGGTGGCGGTGAGGTCGCTCGGCGTGGGGAGAGTGCCGGGTACCTGGCGCCAAGCGGTCCAGTTGCCCAAGGTGGTGTCGAGGGTCGTGCTCTGGACCTTGCCGCCCGCGCCGATGGCGTAGACGTTGGTGTTGCCGGCGGCGGAGACGCTGGAGAGGCGGGTCAGTCCACTGCCGCCGATCTTGGTCCAGGACGGCTTGAAGGCACCGGCGAAGTAATCGCCCGCCTGGCTGTACAGGGCACCGTCGGAGCCGATGACCTGGATCTGGACGGTGGCTCCGACACGGGAGACCGTGATGTCCTTGGCGCCCGTGAAGCCACCCGGGATGTCGCCCCAGTTGTTCCAGGTGTTGCTGCGGGTGTCGAGGTCGCGGCCGTAGACCTTGCCGCCGGCGATGCCGTAGAGGCGGACGTAGGGGCCGGCCTTCACGGAGGTGAGGCTGGTCAGTCCGGTGAACCCCGGGACGGCGGCCCAGCGGTCGTTCCAGCGGCCGGCGTTGTAGTCGCCGACCTGTGTGTGGAGGTCGCCGTGGGCTCCCACGATCTGCACGTATAGGACGTTGTCGATCATGGTAGCGGAGAGGTCCTTGACGCCGGCGGCGCCGCCCGGCACCTCATTCCAGCTGCCCCAGACGTTGGTCGTCGGGTTGTACTCGCGGTCGTAGACCCGGCCGCCGGCGACACCGACGTAGCGGATCGTGTTGCCGGTGTCGGCGCTGGTCAGGTGGGTGATCGGGAGGCCGCCGACGGTGTTCCAGTTGGCCCCGAAGGCACCGGTGGCAAGGGTGCCGGTCTGGAGGGACAGCGCGTTGTTCACGGTCGCGGCCAGCGTCACTTTGGAGGGTGCCGCCTGGATTGCGGCGGACACGTCGGTGGTGGCGGAGATGCCGCCCCTGAGCTCCTGGAACGCGCTCCACGTGCCGGTAGCGGTGTCGAGCCGGGCATTGTTGACCTTGCCTGCGGCGTCGGTCGCGTACAGTTCGACGGCGTTGCCCGAGGGGGCGCTCGTGATGTTGGTCAGGCCCGTGCCGCCGACCCTGCTCCATGCGTCATTCCAGCGGCCGGTGTCGTAGTTGCCGGATTGGGTCCACAGGGCGCCGTCACCGCCGACGATCTGTACCTGAACGTTGTTGCCGATCATGCTGGAGGCGATGTCCTTGACACCGCTGGCCTTGCCGGGGACCTCGCCCCACGGCGTCCACCTGCCGTTGCGGGTGTCGAAATCGCGGCCGTACACGCGCCCGTCGGCGACGGCCTGCACGCGCACGAGGGGACCGGCGGGCACGCTGGTGACGCGGGTCAGCCCGGACGCTCCGACCGCGGTCCACATGTTGTTCCAGCGGCCGGCCCTGTAGTCGGCGACCTGCGAGTAGAGGTTGCCGTCGGCACCGACGATCTGGACGTGGACGCTGGTGCCCACCTGAGAGGCGGCAATGTCCTTGGCACCGGCGGCGCCACCGGGCACCTCGCCCCAGCCGGACCACCTGCCGTTCGCTGCCAGGTCGAGATCCTGGCCGTAGACCCGGCCGTCGACGATCGCGTAGGCACGCAGCGTGTCGCCGTCGCGGACGGTGGCCACCCGCGATACGTCCTTGCCGTTGACCTTGGCCCAGGACTGGCCGTACTCACCGTAGCCGAGGTACCCGAACTGGGACCACATCGCTCCGTTGCCACCGGCCAGCAGGGACACCTGGTTGCCGGTGCGCGGGGCGGTGACCGAGGAGATCCATGCACCGACGTTGTCGGTACGGGCAGCTATGGCGCCGGTACGGGTTTCGGCGACGTCGGTGCCGAGGCAGCCACCCTGCCAGGAGCGGCTGTTGATGCCCACGAGCTCACCGGTGGCGTTGAGGAGGGGGCCTCCCGTGTCGCCTTTGCACAGGACGTCGGTGCCCTTGCCGGTGATCGAAAGGGTGCCCGCGTCGGACGAGTTCGTGGTGAACGCGCCGGTGTGCACCTTCCCCGGCACCCAGTCCCTCTTCGTCCGCCCGAAGCCGGCTGCGGTCAGGTTGACCCCGTCCGCGGGTGCGGTGGTGGCGAGCTTGACCGGAACGACGTCGGTGACGGGGGTGGCCAGCCGGCCCAGGACCAGGTCTCGATCGGTGGCACTCGCGGAGACCTCCACGATGTCGCGGGCCTGCTTGGCGAACGTGGCGGTGGTCTTCAGCGCGGGCTTCCCGGCCGAGACCGGGCTGCCGGGTGTTGTGGCCAGGCAGCTGGCGGCCGTCAGGACCCAGCGGGGGTCGACCAGGACCGCGGTGCAGCCACGGGGGTTCGTCTCGTTGCCGACGGCGAGGGCCGCGGTGAAGGCGTACCGGTCAGCCGGTGCTTCGGGCCCCGTGACGGCCTGGGCGGGGCCGGCCGATACGAGGCCCGCCGTGACGGCGGTGGCCGTGACGAGCAGACCGGTCGCCCGCGCGGGCAGGGGACGAGTTTCAGGCATGGTCTTCTTTCGGAGCAGGAAAGGGGGCCGATGTCGTCGGGTGTGGTGCCTGACGCGCGAAAGGGGTGGATCCCCTGCGGCGGTTACTTGGAAGTCCTGATCTCCAGAAGCATGAAATCACGGCCCTGGTCATCTGCTGTCTCGCCGACAGCCGTCCAGGCGTTCTTGTCGACGGTGAACGACTTCTGCACGGTGCCGGCAGACATCTCTACCTGCGCCGCATAGTTGTTCCCCTTGACTCCGAAGACGGCCGGGATTTCCAGGCTGAGGTAGCCCTTGTCACCGGTGACGCGGAAGCAGACCTTCTCGTTCTTGTGGGAGAAGACCTCCATCAGTTCCGGTGCGCCCGTGCACTCCGCGAGGAGTATGTGGCCGTCTCCGCTTTTGAGCTTGATCTTCTGCTCGGCAAGGATCTTGTCGGCGTTCGGATAGGCGAAGTCCTCTACGGCGTAGCCCGGGCCCTCGTCGGCGATCGCCTTCGTCGCGAGGGATTCCGTGGCGGATCCACCCGTTACACCGCCCGCGACTGCGGCCCAGGTCAGAGCCCCCGCAGCCGCAGCTACACCGACGATTCGCAGGATTGCGCTACGTGCCTTCATTTCCATCCTTAGTGTCGATCCAAGGTTTTCGCGAACGTGCGTGAGCTCACAAAGAAGGAAGGGACTCGCGCACATTCTCGCGCCCCCCGGTCACGATTGACCGATGTCGCCGAAATGAAAATGGCGACCTTGCTCACTGGCTGGCGATCTTTCGAATGAAAGCAAGCCATGCACCATCGAGCCAAAAGAATAAATAGCTACATAACGGGACATGCCACCCACCGAGGAGGTGACTTACGTCACCCTATGAAATGGTTGCGACGGTTTTGCGAAAAGCTGAGGGCGGGATTCGGCCATCTTTTGGTCATAGTGCCGGTTGGGTTCCGGCCCGGGATGTTCCAGGCCTGTGTGCTGCATAAGGTCGGGTCATCGCCGTTCCGGTGAGATATTCCCGGACGAGATTCGACCTCGACCGCGAGGAATCGGAATCAGAGAGGTTCTTCTGTGCAGGAAACGTTTTGGAGCCGGCGCCGTTTCACCACGGCCCTCGCGGCGAGTGCAGCCGCCGTATCGACTCCCCTGCTGTTCACCACACCCGTACGGGCAGCCACCCGCGCCGCCGCCGCGGCCGGCGACGCGCTGGCGCTCCCGGACACGGACCGGGCCAAAGCCGTCAGGGCATGGATCCTCGGCGGACGTTCGGTCAAGGAAACGGCTGCCTACGCACTCGCCGGCACCGACAAGGAGATCACGACCTTCCTCACCGAGGAGCTGCCCAAGGCCACTCGGATCGACAACCGTGTCGCCACGTTCACCTACCTGGGCTACGGAGGCAAGAGCGTTCGAAGGGACGCGAGCGCCGCCCTCAACGGTGGGGACGAGGCGGTATCCGCGTTCGTCAAGGACGGCTTCCGCCCCTCGGTCACGGAAGACATGCGGGTCTCGACCCTCGCCGTCATGGCCAACGGCGGAAAGAGCGTCAAGCGGGACGGCAATGCCGCGCTGACCGCCGGCACGGACCAGGCCCTGGAGCAGTTCCTGCTGACCGGCCAGTACAACGCCAGGCTGGAGGACATGCGGGTGGAGATCATGCGCAGCCTCGCCACGGCCGGCCCGGAGCTCAAGAAGTACGCGAACCGTGCCCTGAGCGGGACCGCGGACGACGTGCAGTGGTATCTCGACACCGGGCAGCACATCGCGCGGGCGCGCGACCAGGAGTCCGCCACCATCGCGCAGTTGGTCGCCGTCGTCGAGCGTGAGAGTGCGCGTGCCCAAGAGCAGACCGACCTGGCCGTCGAGGCCTCGGAGCGGGCGACAACAGCCGCGGGTAAGGCCAGGGAGAAGGCCGAAGCGGCTGCGGCCGAGGCCGGGAAGGCGAGGGACGACGTCCGGAGGTCCGCCGAGGCGGCCCGCCAGGCCGCCACCGCGGCCAGCGGCGCCGCGTCCGCCGCCCGGACGGCCATCCGCGCCTCCTCCGCTGCAGTCCAGGCATCGCAGCGGGCGTCCTGGGCGGCCACGGCGGCCTCCCAGGCAGCAGCCGCCGCCGGATCGGCGGCCACTCGCGCCTACAACGCCGCGATCGCCGCGTCGAAGGACGCGTCGAAGGCCAACGAGGCGAAGAACGCCGCCGTCGCCGCCCGCGACGCTGCCGCGAAGGCGTACTCCGCTGCCAAGGCTGCCGACGATGCAGCCGTCGCTTCCGAGCAGTCCGCGAACGCCGGCCTCGCCGCCGCCGACGCGGCCCGTGACGCCGCGGCCGCGGCCAAGGCCTCCGCCCAAGCGGCCGAGGCCTCCGGCGTCGCCCAGGCCGAGGCGGCCGAGGCCAAGCGCCAGGCCGCGATCGCCGCGAGCGCCGCCAACCAGGCGACCAACGCCGCCTCCACGGCCCAGGCATTGGCCTCGACCGCGGCGAAGGCCGCGCGCACGGCGAACGCCGCGGCCAAGTCCGCCGCCGGACACGCTGAGAAGGCCGCCGACGCCGCGGAAGAGGCCGTCAAGTACGCCGGCCGGGCCATCGACTTCGCGAACAAGTCCACCGCACACGCCGACGAGGCGGTCAAGGCGGCCAACGTCGCGACGAAGGCCATCGAGGAAGCGATCGCGGTGGAGAAGAACGCCCGCGCAGCCGAGGCCGCCGCGCTGGCGGCCGACAAGCTGGAAGGCATGAAGGAAGCCGCGCAGCTCGCCCAACTGGACAAGAGCGAACGCGCGGCCGCCCTGAACAAGCGCACGCAGGCACAGCAGACAGCCCAGGCCACCAAGGACCTCATAGCCAAGGCGGAGCAGGCCCTCGGCAACGACGACCTCACCGCCGCTGCCACCCTCGGCCGCCAGGCAGCCGTCGCCCTGCTGGACTCCAGGGGCACCTGGACCCGTCAGGCCGCCCGCTTCGCACTCGCCGGATCCGACTACGACGTCCACTCCTGGATCGACATCGACCGGCAGCTCGCCGAGTCCCAGGACAACCGCGAGACCATCCTCTTCATCGCTCAGGTCTCCGAGCCGGCCGTCGCGAAGGCCGCGGTTCAGGCCCTCGCCGGTGGCATCCGCGCGGAAGGGGATTTCAACACCTCCGGCGTCATCAAGTCACGTGCCGAGGACAACAGGGTCAACATCCTGAAGATCCTGCACGAGAAGCCCGGCAAGGCCGTCACCAAGGCCGCAAACGACGCGCTCAACGCCAACACGCCGGAAGCCCTCCAGAAGTTCTTCGACGAGGACCTGGCAAAGGCGGTCGAAGAGGACGACGCGGTCGCGACCATGAAGGTCATCGCCAGCGGTGGCGCGTACTCCAAGGCCTACGCCGAGGTGGCCATGGAGGGCCCCGCATGGATGCGCCGGAACTTCGTCGAATCCGTTCGGCACCGAGCCGCCCAGCTCGACTACGACTCCCTCAGTCACGCTGCCGCCATGCAGGCGACCATCGCGGCAGCGGCCAAGATTGCCCAGGAGGCGCAGCGGGACGCGGCACTCGCCTCCCAGGTCGCGGCGGTGGCCCGGGACGCCGGCGCCAAGGCCCAGGAGTGGGCCGAGAAGGCGCTGGACTCGGCGAAGCAGGCCAACGACTATGCGGTCAAGGCCCGTAAGCACGCGGACGCGGCGGACAAGTCCGCCGCCGAGGCCCAGGCTTCGGCGAACAAGGCCAAGGACGCCGCCGCAACCGCCCAGAGCGCCTCCCGCGCCGCGAACCATTCCGCCAACCGCGCCATCGACGCGGCCCGCAGCGCCCAGGCCTCCGCCTACAGCGCCCAGGCCTCCGCGGCCAACGCCCACCAGGCCGAGCTCGCCGCCGGCCGGGACGCCAAGACGGCGGCCGCGGCCGCCGCCGAAGCACGTCAGACCGCCGCGGACAAGCGGATGGCCGAAGTACGGGAAGCGGCGCGTGTGGCCGCCGAGCAGGCGCAGAAGGACCGGGACGCCAACCGCAACCCTTCCAACTCGCCGTCGAACGACACGGTCAACCCCAAGGGAAGCCAGTCGGGCAAGGACGAGTGGTGGAACGACGCCAAGTGGTGGGCTGACACCGCCGACAAGGTGAGCACCGCCGCAGGACTCCTGGCGGCAGGTTTCGCCGTGTCCTGCGTGTTCTTCCCGGCGGCACCCGTTCTCGGCAGCATCGCCGCCGTCTGCCTCGGCGTCTCCGTCGTCGCCGCCGGAGTCAGCGCGATCGCCTCCGGAATCGAATACGGCTTCAGCAGCGGCGAATTCGCTTCCTCCGCCGGCCGCGCGGCACTGGGACTCGTCACCCGTGGCGGTGGACGCGCAGCCGCCGCTGTGGCCAAGCCGGTCGTCAAGACCGTGGAAAAGGCTGCCGGGACGGCATCGAAGTTGTTCTACGACCTCGTCGCCTGACAGCCGATCCACCACGACATCCCCCTGGTCATGCCGCCCCTTTTTGCTCGGGCCTTCGGCCACGGGGGGAGTTCGCCTGCGGTGAAACGTTTCCGCCGGTCGGCGGGCACGACATGGCGGGCACGACGCGCTGGCCGGCCCCCGGCCGGCCAGCGCCGGGTGAATTCCCCGGGATGCGGCAGTAACTCCGTTTCCTCACCCCGGGTGACAGAAGGCGTTTGGCCCAACTGATCGCAAAGTCAGTCAGATGTCGCTCGGGTCGACTTCCTACCGAAAGAAGACATGATTTCGCCACGCTGGAGACGAATACTTCCTGGTCTCCTCCTCGCATTGAGCATCACCGCTACCGGCACCGCCGCCGCCGACGGCACGGCGCCGACGGCGCAGGCGTCCCCCCGCAAGGGGGCCAGCGCCGACCCGAACGGTCTGACCGGCGTTCCCACCCCCGGCAAGACCCAGCCCGCCAAGGTGACTCCCGGGGAGAACTGCGAGCCCACGCCCGCCGGCTCCCCCGAGCGCAAGGCGGGAGCCGTGCAGGGCTGTGTCACCACGATCGCCACGCCGGCGGCCCCGGCCGGGCGGAAGTTCCTCGCCGCGGCACCGCCGGCGGCGCCCGCGGCCGCCGCCGACACGGGCAGCTGCACGCTCGCAGCCCCCCGGACGTGGTACCACAACCGCTTTGCCTACTGCGTCCACGGCCTGACCGTGCAGTACACGCTCAAGGACAGCAACGGGAAGGTGGTCGGCACCGGAACGCTGGACGTTTCGAGCAGCGCCGTCCTGCCCGCCAAGGGCACCACGTGGAGCGAATTCGTCAGGGTGACCATGACCGGTGCGACCGGGGCCGTCAACGCCCTGAGCGTGCGGTTCAAGCCTGCCTGCTCGGCCGGTTGCAAGGTCACCAAGTCTCCCCGGTGGACGGGTAAGACCATAATCAAGGACCAGGTCCTCGCCGGCGACGTGGTCTACGAATCCACGCCGGCTCCCGGCACGAAGGTCGACTTCACGACGTCGTACGAGTTGTACGTGATGTCTCCCGGCGCCCAGATCGTCGACCCGAGCGCATCCTGGAGCAACCCGGAGAAGATCCGCTGCGACGACGCCGTCCGGGACACGACCGCCACCGGCACGCCCGACCCCGGCTGCGTCGTTCCCGGCGTCATGCCGATCGTCAAGATGAGCGACCAGCCGGCCCCCCAGGGCGCAGGGGCCGCTGCGGCCGGCTACCTGTGGGCCCAGAGCAACCTCGCCGGCTGGGGGCGCGACAAGCCGCTGACCCGGGCGAAGGGTGACGTAGCCGGCCGGACGGCTCGGACCTGCGGAACCTTCCAGGCCCGCACGGACCTCGTTGCGAACGACAGCTGCGGCGGGTTCCCCTTCGCAGAAACCCATGAAGGAGGAACCGACGGCGCTCAGTGCGCCGAGATCCTCCCGCGTCACAGCACCCGCGGTGGTTGGGTCACCGATGTGCTGGACGGCGGCACGAGCAGCCCTTGCGTGCGCGCCCACGTCCCGCTCGCGGACAAGCAGGCTGGTGGGGCCCAGCTCGCCGAAGGCTTCGAGAACCAGCGAGTGGTGGACGACGAAAAGTTCAAGGTGGAGATATCCGGTTCGATCGCCGAGCCGCAGGCCGTTTGCCGTCAGCGCGCTCCCGCTGGATCGGTCCCTTCCGGCAACGGGTGGATCAAGAACACCACCGAACCGGTCAAGCACGTCAACAAGGACACCAACCCACAGGGGCCGGCCGGTGATCGAGCGGCCGCGGCCCAGGCGTGCCTGGGTATCAAGCCCCCGAAGGGTACCGAGGCGGAGGGGGACATCACCGGTTGGGCGGACGCCGACGTGTTCCGCAAGTCCATCGGCTCCTCAGCCGGGCTCGCCCGGTGTCATCTGATACCCAACGTCCTCGGTGGCAAGGGCGGGAAGAACGACGGCGGACCGGTCAATCTCGTCCCCTGCTGGCAGTCAGGGATGAACACCGGAACGCCCAGCATGCGGACCTACGAGGCCGTGGCCCAAAAGGCGGTGAGGGAGGTCAAGGACGGCGGCATCCTCGGGCCGAACGACGCGATCTTCTACCAGGTGACGCCCAAGTACAAGAACGGCGACAGCACGATTCCCGAGGGGGTCACGATGAGCGCCAGGGTTGAGCGGTCGGACGGAACGTCGCAGCCGCTGTTCCCCGACATCTACATCACCAACACCCAGAAGAACACCGGACAGCACAACCTCGGAAACTAACCTCACCTGATTCGAGCCATCGGGAGCCAGAATGATCCGTACCACGCCGCCGCGGCCGATCGACGTCACCGTGGTCTTTCCTCAACTGGCCCCGCTGGCACGTCCGGCGATCCGGCTGCATCCACGCCCCGGGTCTCCGACACCGCACGACAGTTCGGTCGGCGGGCCCCTGCTGTGGCCCGCCGACGAGCCGTGGCCGCACTGCGCAGAGCCACACGGGTGGCTGGAAGAAGGCCTGAACGCCATGCTGCCCGTGGCCCAGCTGTACGTGCGCGACATACCCCTGCTGCAACCGCCCGGGCAGGCCGATGTACTCCAGGTGTTGTGGTGCCCCTTCGAGCACGAACCGGACTACAAGCCTCCGACCGTGCTGTTCTGGCGATCCGCTGCCGAGGTCACCGACGTCCTCGCCGAGGCGCCGGAGCCGATCGAGGAGGAATACGACGGCTACAGACCGGAGCCGTGCGTGCTCGCGCCGGAGCAGATCACCGAGTACCCCAATCCCATGGACCTGAGCAAGGAGCTACAGCAGCAGCTCGGAGACTGGAACAACTGGCAGGCGGCCGGAGCCGCTGTGGACGGCTCCTGTGCCCCCTACCCCGATTCGTACTACGGGAGCGAGCTTTCCCTCGCCCCGGGCTGGAAGGTCGGCGGCTGGCCCCGTTGGGGCCTCACCGATCCCATCGCCCGCTTCTGCACCGCCTGCGACGCCAAGATGGTCCCGCTGCTGACCATCGCGTCCAGCGAATGGGACAGCAGCAACACGGGTTGGGTCCCGTACGAGGACCAACACCTCGCCTCCGTCGATGACGCGAGTGTGGCGAACCCGCCCGGGGTCCAGGTTTCCAGGGGCAACCGCCTGCAGCTCTACGTCTGCCCGGAGTCCCCGGAGCATCCGCATACCGACCTGATCCAGTGAGTCCTTGCGGACGTTCCCCCGAGGCTGCTATGTCATGTCAAGCCGCTTGAGCCGTCCCTTCCGCGTCCGGCTGATTCCTTCGTTCGAGCATCCTGAAGATCTGCCGGCAGACGTTGCGCTTGAGGCACCGCTGCGCGTCACGAGGGCTCTTCCCCTCGCTGACGCGGCGGGCGACGTACGCCTTCGTCGAGGGGTCCAGCCGCATCCTGATCAAGGTGATCGTGTGCATCGCCCGGTTCAGCTGTCTGTCGCCGCCCCTGTTCAGCCGGTGCTTGTTGGTCAGGCCCGACGAGGCCGGGATCGGGGCGACGCCGGCGAAGGAGGCGAAGGCGGCCTCGGAGCGGAACCTGCCCGGATGTGACCAGCTGACCAGGATCTGGGCTGCGGTGATCGGACCGAATCCCAGCGATTTCCGTAGTTCAGCGGCCTGTTGACGGACGAGCTGGAGGAGTTCGTGCTCCAGCTCGCGAGCCTCGGCCTGGAGGTGCCGGATGCGCTGGGCGGTGGAACGCAGGGCGCGGATGGTCATGCGGTGCTCGGTGGACAGCGCAGGGCGGTCGCGAAGACCGGCACAGCGTGTGATCCGTGCTGGTCGGCTGAGGCGGCGCAGTTCGGCACGGAGGTCATCCGGCGCGGAGACGATCAGTGCCTTGAGCTGGTTGATGGCCGCGGTGGAGGCGTGCACGGCGCCCTGCCGGGTGGCCAGCAGCACACGCATCGCCTCGCGCTCTCCGCGGCTTCGGGGCTGGATTACGTGCTCGGTGGCCAGGGCCTCGCGGGCTGCGCGGATGGCGTCCAGCATGTCGGTCTTGCGTCCTCCGCGGACCGGCGGACGCTTGGGGCGGCAGACTCGATCAGCATCCGCGCCACGCCCCGCCCGCGTGCCGCCTCGTCGACGAAGAGGTCCTGGAGGTAGCAGCTGTCTTCCATCCAGAACGTCGGGTGGAACAGATAGTGCGCGATGCCGACCAGCTTCCCTTGCGACCAGGCGCCGATGCCGTGGAAGTCGGTGCCGCCGCCCCGTAGCCGCTGCCAAGTCTGCTCGTAGCCCTCGTCCGGCACCACGGTGCGGTAGAACGCCTGTAACCGCGCGCCAGCGCCTCCCAGGCGGCGCGATCCTCGTCGCGCAACGAACCAATGGTGATCACGTCTGCCCCTCCTCCCTCGCGAGCCTCAACTGGTCTGCCGATCTGCGGGACTCCGTTCCGGAGTCGCCGTGGCGGGCGGTGCCGTTGCCCGTACGCCTGCGGGGCGCCACCAGCAGGCTGAGCACGTCGTACGGACGCGCCGCGACCGGGTGGTCCCCGGCACGGACACCGGCGCGTACACCCCACCCGGCGTGCACTCCCAGCGATCCCGCGGCGTTGGCGCAGGCGAGGTCCACTTCGGCGTCACCCACATAGGCAGTTGCCTCGGCCGGAACCCCGAGCTGCCGTAGTGCCAGCAACAACCCGTCCGGCGCCGGCTTGGGCCTGTCTACTTCGTCGCCTGCGATGACCACGTCGAATCGAGCGTCGATTCCGGCGGCAGCGAGCATGCTCAAGGCCACTCGCCGGGTGGCCGCCGTGAACACGCCCAGCCGCATGCCCGCACCGGCGACTTCGTCGAGCAGGGCCGGTACGCCGGGGAACGGCCGCAGTTCGGCGACGGCCGGATCCAGGTGAGCGTGGAAGCACTCGACCTCGGCGGGGCCGCAGGTGCGGCCGAGGAAGTGCGCGAGAACCAGCTCTGTGTGGCCGATGTGCCAGCCGGCGACCACCTCATCCGGCGAGACCGGCGGGCCGTCGAGCGAGCGAATCGCATCGGCGTACGCGCGGGACACCGTGGGGACGCTGTCCACAAGCGTCCCGTCCATGTCGAACACAACTGCACGCATGACTCAGGATCCTGCCCACGTCGCCACGTCCGACGCCAGGGCCACTTCCCAAACACTGGCTACGTGTAGCGAGCGCTATGTGGCGGAAATGCCGCCGTGGCTCAGCCGTCGCGTCAGTGCCGGTGGCCTTGGCAGGGGGTGGCGCCGGCCCCTCCGGGCCGCTGGAGGGGGGCACGCGACCTCCCGAACCGCAGGGCAGCGCCGGGATCAGGAGGCCTCGCTGGTCCCACCCTGCATGGCCGAATCGGTCCGTCGTTATGCTGCGTCTGGGTCCGGATCTTGTACAACTGCACTGGTGTGGTTGTCGGATCAGCGCCAATGACACTGTGAGCGCGGATGCCGGCATCTCCGGCTACGGGGTTGCGTGTCCACCGTCTCAATCAGCCGCGGCTTCGGAGGCCCTGTGAGTACCCTGCGTCCAGATCACCCCAGCGACGGTTCCGCGCTTGCGCCGCCTCCGGGCTGTCCTGCGCACGGCCACCCGGCTTTGGGTGCTCCTGGCATCCCTCGGATCCACGGCCCCGAGGCGGAGCGCAACCCTGCAGCATTCTACGAGCGGCTGCGCCAGGAGCACGGGGCGGTGGCACCGGTTCTGCTCCATGGCGATCTGCCGGCATGGCTGGTCCTGGGGCACCGCGAGAACCTTGACGTCATGCGGACCCCGTCGCTGTTCTCCCGCGATTCGCGACGGTGGCGGATGTTCCAGGAAGGAAGGGTCGCCCCGAACTCGCCGCTGGGCCCGACGCTCACCTGGCAGCCGGTGTGCGTTTTCGTTGACGGCGATCAGCATCAGCGACTGCGCGGCGCCGTGACGGACAGCCTGGCCAAGGTCGACCGCCGCGGCGTTCGCCGGTACGTCGTACGGCACACGCAGCAGCTGGTCGCGGCGTTCGCGGCATCCGGCGAAGCCGACCTGATCCCGCAGTACGCCGAAAAGCTTCCCATGCTGGTCATGACGCAACTGCTGGGCATGCCCGACCGGTACGGGCCGCACCTGGTGAGTGCCTGCTTGGACCTGATGAAGGGAAGCCCGACTGCTCTCGCCAGCAACCAGTTCCTCGTCGACACGCTGCAGGAAATGGTCCAGCAGAAGCACCGAACGCCCGGCCGGGACTTTGCCAGCTGGCTGATCGGGCACGAAGCCAAGCTGACGGACGAAGAGGTGCTTGAGCACCTGCGGCTCGTGCTGGTAGCGGCGAACGAGACGACAGTCAACCTGATCGCGAACACCCTGCGACTGGTGCTGACCGACCGCCGCTTCCGAGCAAGCCTGGCCGGCGGCCACATGACCTTGCCCGACGCCCTGGAACAGGTGCTTTGGGACACACCGCCACTCTCGGTCGTCCCGGGTCGGTGGGCGACCGGCGATACGGTCCTTGGGGGCCAGCAGATCAAGGCGGGCGACATGCTACTGCTCGGCGTGGCCGCCGGGAACGTCGACCCCGAAATCCGGCCAGATATCTCCGTCCCTGTTCTCGGGAACCGGTCCCACCTGGCATTCAGCAGCGGGCCGCACGAGTGTCCGGGTCAGGACATCGGAAGGGCCATCGCGGACGCGGGCATCGACACCCTCCTTTCGCTGCTGCCCGGTCTGGAGCTCCGCGTCCCCGAAGAGCAGCTCACCACGAGCACGTCCTGGGTTTCGCGGCGGGTCGAGACCCTGCCCGTCAGGTTCCAGCCACGACGCCCTCCTGCTGCCACCACTCCCGTAGAACAGCTCCGGGGCCGACAGCTCACTGTCGCCACCACGGCTGCTTTCGCCCCCACCGCGGCCCGGCCCGCGCGCCGTCCCTGGTGGAAGTCGTTGCTCCCCCGGCGCTAACCAGCCGGGCTCCTGACCCAGCGTCCCGTGCCACCTCAGGTAGGCCGCTGGCAGGTAACAGCGCCATGAACATGAGGCTTTGGTGAACGGGGAGCGGGCAACTCCGTTCGATGCGTCATGGACATGACCTCTTGGATCGTCCAATTCCGGTGGGTACCATGCGCCGGAATGATGATCACTCTTGCAAGGCGTGGAGCGTGCCTCAGGCATGGCTCCACGCCGCCTTCATGTGGGGTGGGAGTGGCTCGAACGAACGGCTGAGAGGTGATCGAACTGAGGCACGCGCCTGGGCTCATAGTGCCCCCCATCTACGCCCCCATTCCGCCGGCCATCCACCCACGGCACACGGTGATCGAAGTCCAGACCGCCGCATGGGCCGAAAGGTTCCAGCTCGGCTCCGAGGACCTGCGCGCCAGACTCCTCAGCCACAACATCGGAGCGTTCTCGGCGCGGATCCTGCCCGAGGGCCGCGAGGAAGTCGTTTCCCTCCTCGCCGACTTCGTGCTGTGGTTGTTCGCCGTCGACGACGGCTGCTGCGAGGAGGGAGCCCCCGGGACGAGCCCCGGACAGCTGGCCGGCATCTCTCACCGACTTCTGCGCGTGGCGCAGAGTCCGGCAGCCCCGCTGCTCCTTGATGACCCTCTCGCGCAGGGGCTTCGAGACCTGTCGCGCAGGGTCTCTCGCTACGGCACCGTGGGACAGACGGCGCGCTGGATCGACTCGCTTCGCGAGTATTTCTTCGCAGTGGTCTGGGAGGCGGCCCACCGTGGGGAAGGCACCGTTCCCTCACTCAACGACTACACCCTGATGCGCCTCTACGACGGCGCGACCACGGTGGTCTTCCCACTTCTGGAGATGGGGCACGGGTATGAGCTGAGTGCGCACGAACGGGACCATCCGGCTGTCCGCGCGGCCGCCGAGATGGCCTCGTTCATCATCACCTGGGACAACGACATCCTCTCCCATCACAAGGAGAGCAGGGGAACCGGCTACTACCTCAACGTCCTGCGGGTGCTGCAGCAGGAGTACGCCATGACCAGCGAGCAGGCCCTGGCTGTCGCGATCGACCAGCGAGACCGGGTGATGTGCCTGTTCCTGCGCCTGTGGAAGTCTCTGCTCGATAGGGCCAGCCCACAGCTACGGCTGTACCTCCAGTCCCTCGGGTCCTTCATCCGAGGCTCTCAGGACTGGGGTATCACCTCTCAGCGCTACACCACACCCGAGGATCCTGCGGCACTGCCCACGCGGTTCCGAGACACACCGACCAACGACAGCCGCCAGCCTCTGGACATCCCGGCCATCTCTTGGTGGTGGGGCCTGCTGCCCACCGACCCCGAGGGGCAGCACGACGCTCGGCACAGCGCTCCGCCACACACCCAGCTCGCCCACACCACAGCCTAGAGGACCAGAGGAAAGGATTCGGCGTGGCACTCGCCCTCAAGGAAGTCCCAAAAGCCCCAGGAAGGATGCCGCTTCTCGGACATGCAGCGGCGCTCGGACGCCAGCCCTTGGCGTTCCTGCGGTCGCTCCGAAGCGTCGGCGACCTGGTACGAGTGGACTTGGGCACCATGCCGGTGTACGTCGTCACCAGTGCAGAACTCGTGCGTGAGGTGACCGTCACGCAAGCACGCGCCTTCGAGAAGGGCCGCTTGTACGACCGGGTGCGGCCACTGGTCGGCAACGGCCTGGCCACTGCCGGTGGCGAGGTACACCGACGTCACCGACGCCTGATCCAGCCCATGTTCCATCAGACGCGCATCGCCGGCTACGCGGACACCATGAGCAATCGGGCTCGGGCCCTTGCCGACTCCTGGTCGCCCGGCCAGATCATCGCTGTCGAACAGGTGATGGGCGAGTTGGCCATCGAGATCCTGGCCGAGACCATGTTCTCCACGGACATCGGAGGTCCGGCGGTCGAGGCAGTGCGCCGGGACTTGCCCGTGATCCTCAAGAACATGCTGCTCAGGGCTGCGTCCCCGAAGCTGCTTGATCATCTGCCCATTCCTGCCAACCGCGCGTTCGACGCGGCGTCCCGCTCCATGCGCCAAGTGATCGATGACGTGATCGCTGGAACCCGTCGGTCCGGGCCCTCCCATCAGGGGGACCTGCTGTCCGTTCTGCTCGACGCGCGGGACGCCGACACTGGAGAGGCCCTCAGCGACGAAGAGGTACGCGACGAGCTCGTGACGATCCTCTTCGCAGGCACGGAGACCACGGCCTCCACCCTCAGCTGGGCCTTTCATGAGATCGCCCGGCATCCCGAGGTGGAGAAGCAGTTGCTCGCCGAGGTTGACGAGGTTCTGGCCGGCCGGTCGGCGACCATGGAGGATGTGCCGCGTCTGGCTGGGGTCAGGCGCGTTCTGGACGAGGTCATCCGCCTCCATGGAGTCACGCTGCTGATGCGCCGCACCACCCAGGAGGTATCCCTCGGCGGCTTCACCGTCCCTGCTGGCACAGAGGTAGCCTTCAGCCTCTACGCCCTTCACCGTGACCCCGCGTTGTATGAGGACCCCGACTCGTTCGACCCCGACCGATGGCTGCCTGACCGGCGAAAGGCTCCACGCGAGGCCTTCGTGCCATTCGGGGCGGGAACCCGTCGGTGCATAGGCGATGCGTTCGCCTGGACTGAGGCCACCATCGTCCTGGCGACAGTCCTGGCCCGCTGGCAGCTACGGCCGGCCCCCGGGCATACTCCCAAGGAAGCAGCCTCCGCGATGGCCCACCCCGATCATGTGCCGATGGAGGTTGTCCCCCGCGGTGTGCCGCTGCCCGCCCGCCGCGTTGGTGGTTGACACCGGATACGGCGCGAACGCCGACTTCCGCCACGGCCTGGAGGACCGCAGACTGACCGCGGTCTTCCAGGCGAAAGCCGAAATGACCGCCCACGGGCAGGACGCAGAACCGCACCAGCCGGCATTCCCCCCGGCACGGGCCAGACCGTCCGGGTGGGAGTCTGCGCGGACCGCCTCCGGCTGTGTGAGACCGCAACAGCCTGATCGAGTTGCGGCACCGGGCCATCGGAATCAGCGTTGAAACGGAAGGCAACCGTCGCGGCCAGCAGTTCGGCTGCACATAAGGCTCGATCGCGAGTGCCTCGGGTGGCGGAACTCTGGGAACGGCGACATGCGCCGATCCGGACGTCCACACACCCAGGAGACAACGATGGCCACTCAGACGTTTTCCTACTACTTCGTGCAGAACCTGCCCCCGGGGTACCGGGGAGAGGTCACGTGGGGCCCTCATTCGTTCTTCGACCAGGGCACCTTCACCGTGTCCGCCCACCCGGTCACCGACTTCCGGCAGACCCTCTACTGGCTGACGTTCGACGACGTCTCGGTGGGCAAGAAGGACATCGGCTCCGGGGACATCAGCAATGTCCAGTCCTACCTCTGGGCGAAGGCGAGGAACAGCGGGCTCGGCGGGCAGGGGACCGTCAAGTCCTACACCGCCTACCTCACCCGTACCACCGCCTGACCGCGCCCGAGATCGCTGGAGGGATCGGCATGCGCGTTTCTGTCGTACACGACGAGCAGGGATTCATTTCCGCCCTCGCGGCGTCCCCTCCCGGCGCACCGGTGGCGAGCCTCGTGCCGCAGGCGGGTGAACGCGTGACGGAGTTGGACGTCCCGGAGGTCAGCGCCGACGGCGACCCCCAGGAGATCGTCGGACGCCTGACGGACGTGGTCGAGAACTACCGCGTCGACACGGGCACCCGGTCACTCGCTCCCAAGCAGGCTTGAGAGGGCGGTTCGCAAGGGAGATCCGTTTCTCAGGTGAAGGCGATGGCTGCTCCGGTCGAGATCGAGAGTTTCGCAGCCCGGAGGAGTTGCAGGCATACATAGGACTCGACGCCGTACCGCTGCCACCCCTCGGTGGCCGGCTTCACGGCATCGGCGGCGTCGAAGACCTCTTCGGAGTGCGGATCGAGGTCTTCTGGTAGACCGAGGGCTTCAGCGAGTCGACGGGTTTCCGCCAGCAGTCGCACCGAAGAGCCCAGATAGCCGCCCGGTGCCTTTTTGTCGGTGATCACGTGGGCGAAGTCGACGGGGACGTAGTAGCCCTCGCAGTCCGAATGATGGACCAGGTGGTCGAACGGTCCAGGAGGATCAGTCGGGAGAGCTTCGTACACCTTGCTCAGGAGCGGGTCGTCAGTCGCCCGCTCGGTCCCGTGCAACGGCTCGGGCAGGCGCCCGTCCGCTGCGAGGTGGACGGCGAGACGGCGAACCGTGTGCAAGCCCGAGTAGCCCCACGCCTCGAACCCCGCACCCTCCCCCTCATTCAGGGCGGGCTCGGTCCACGGTCGCGCTCCCGTACGCTCCAGTAGCCCGCCGATCGCGACGAAGTCAGCGAGGACCATCTCGGTGTAGTCGTCCTCGGCGTCGACGAGCACACCGACGACTATGTTCAACCCCATGACCCGATCTTGTCATCGGCCATCGGACGACCACGCCTTGCCTTGCTGCCGGGGCGCGCTGCCTGGCCGTAGGCGTCGGCGCCCGGCAGGCCGTCGCCGCGCAGCGGGCCGAAGACGACGGCCGGGTGCGGGTCGTGCGGCCTCGGGTTGGATGTCGATTTCGTGGTTGCAGTAGTCGCCATCACGTTGCGGCCCGCCGCCCCGAACAGGGCGTAGATGTGCACGTACTGCTTCGGCTTGGCGGGCCGGTAGGAGGTCAGGGTCTTTCCGTTCTCGATCCTGGGCATCAGGTCGAAGCCCAGGAGATGAGCCAGGTGAAGACGGGGAAGTCTTCATGGGGACCTTCAATTGAAGCCGCGCGCATAGAGTGGGGTCTTCGATGGAGTGGCAGGGGTGGGGGCGTGGGAATCACCGTCCAGTGGATACGGACGTCCTGGACGAAGCAGTCCCGCGGAGGAGCGGCCGCCGCCCGTAGGAACGCGGCCCCGGTCGGCTTCACCGTCCCGTATCTGCCGCCCTCGTTCGCCCACGTGGTCCGCATGCATGAGCGGGACGGCTTCGAGCCCCATGGCGTCGCGGAACACCTGGGCGAGGTCGACGTCCAGCTTCGCGAAGACGACGGCCGGTTGCGCGTCCTGCCCCAAGTGCAGTCCCTGTTCGCCATACCACCTCGGCCGCGACGGCCCCCGGCAGTGCGCCTCGCCTCCGGCCAGTGGGTCCGCTGGCAGCTCAACTACCGTTTCAGTAGCGCGGCGGGCGTGCGGGACTGGTCGTACTGGCTGGACACCTTCAACATCGCCCATGGCCCGGTGGATGCCGACGTGTTCTTGTCGGAGCCCACTGTCCACGTTGACGAGCAAGGGCCGCTCCGGTAGCTCCGGCACTGGTGATCACGCATCAGCGGGTCGACGTCCTGCTCGGGGATGACCCGGGGCACCTTCTGCGGGTCTGGGTCAGGCCATCCGGTCGTTGAGGCGGAGGAAGGGTCCGACGACCGAGGAGGGCCGGCCGCGCCCCGGGTCTGGGGCTGCACGGGCGTCGGCACGGTGTGCACCGGACGCCTCGGAGCCGTCTGCCCACTGGCGGGCTGATCGTCGCGGTGCCCGGCGAGCGGGCCGGGGAACGCGCGGGCCGAACGCCGGGCCTACGGGAGCTTGGCCAGGGCCTGTTCGAGGTCCGCCCACAGGTCCTCGACGTGCTCGATTCCGACGGAGACCCGGACGGTGCCCGGTCCTATGCCCGCTGCCTCAAGTGCGTCGGCGTCCAACTGGCGGTGCGAGGTGGAGGCAGGGTGCATGACGAGGGTCTTCACGTCGCCGAGCGAGGCGCTGAGCGAGGCCAGCCGGACGGCCTCGACGAAGATCCGGCCGGCCTCGCGGCCGCCTACGAGGTCGAAGGAGACGACTCCTCCGCCGCCCCGGGGCAGCAGCCGCGTCGCCACCTCTCGGTCGGGGTGTCCCACGAGGGCAGGGTGCCGGACGGCGGCAACCGCCGGGTGGGCGGCGAGCCGTGCGGCGAGCTCGGCGGCGTTGGCGCACTGCCGCTCGATGCGCAGGGGCAGCGTCTGCAGGCCGCGCAGGGTCAGCCAGGCGGCGAACGGGTCGGTGGTGGCGCCCTGCTCCACCGCGTGGTGGCGGATGGCCCGGTACAGCTCCTCGTCCTTGAAGACGGCGATACCGCCGAGGACGTCGGCGTGACCGGCGAGGTACTTGGTCGCCGAGTGCACGACGATGTCGGCGCCGTACTCGATCGGCCGGCACAGCAGCGGTGAGGCGAAGGTGTTGTCGACGGCGGTCGGGACGCCGGCCTCGCGAGCGGCGCCGATCAGTGCGGGCAGGTCGGAGACCCGGGTGGTGGGGTTGGCGATGGTCTCCAGGTAGAGGAGTCGGGTCTCGGGGCGCAGCGCGGCCCGCACCTCGTCGGGGTCAGTGCCGGAGACGTACGTGACCTTCACGCCCCAGCGGGCGGTGAGGTCGGCGAGCAGGGCGTACGTACCGCCGTAGAGGCAGCGCTGGGCGATCACGTGAGCGCCGCCGGCGAGCAGGCCGAGCAGGACGCCGTTGATGGCGCCCATCCCGGAGGCGTAGGAGAGCGCGGCGGCACCTCCCTCCAAGCGGGCGACGGCCGTCTCCAGGGCGCGGACGGTGGGGTTGCCCATGCGGCTGTAGAGGAAGGTGTCGGTCGAGTCGAACGCCTGGGCCATGGCGTCGGCGGTCTCGAAGGCGAAGACGTGCCCCTGGTGGAGGGGGACGCCGAGCGGCCTGCTGCCCCGGATCTCCGGCTGCGGGGAGTGGACGGCGAGGGTCTCGGGGTGACGGGTCGGGGCAGAGGGGTGTGCGGCAGCGGAAGGGTGTGTGTCGGTGCTCATGCTTCCAGTCTGCGAACGGGGAGTTGCGATGACAGGACCAATCCCGGCAGATTGGTCTGCCGATGGAGCCAATCACGCTGGACGACCTCGTCGCCCGTCTCGGCCGCTGGTCGGCCGGCCGGGGACCGCTCTACCTCCTCCTCGCCGCCCGGATACGGCAGTTGGTCGACGAGGGGGTCCTACCCGCGGGCACACCGCTGCCGCCGGACCGGCGGCTCGCCGCCGCGCTCGCAGTGGGGCGTACGACGGTGGTATCGGCGTACGAGACGTTGCGCCAAGAAGGCCGCCTGATGCGACGTCAGGGAAGCGGTACGCGCGTGGCACCGGCGGTCCTGGCCCCGGCGGAGCAGCGGGTGACGGAGACCTCCAACCCGATGTTCCTGCACCTCCTCGACCCCTCCGGCCAGGACGGGGTGATCCTCATGAGCTGCGCCGCGCCCGCCGGTCCGCCGCCCGATCTCGCCGAGGCGTACGGGCGGCTCGTCCTCCCGGGCGACGACCTGGGCTACCACCCGGCCGGTCTGCCCGCACTGCGCGGGGCGGTCGCGCGGCGCTACGAGCGGCGCGGTGTGCCGACCTCCGCTGCGCAGGTCCTGGTCACCTCCGGCGCCCAGCAGGCGATCGCGTTGCTCACCCGGCTGCTGCTCGCGCCCGGCGACGGGGTGCTCGTGGAGGCGCCGACCTATCCCGGTGCGCTCGACCTGTTCCGGGAGGCGGCGGCGGTGCCGTGTCCGGTGCGGGTGGGGCCGGACGGAATCGACGTGCCGGAGGCGATCCGGGTGATGGAGCGTCACCGTCCCCGGCTGGCGTACGTGATACCGCGCTTCCAGAACCCGACGGGCTCCGTACTGCCCCCGCTGGCCGGGCGGCGCCTGGTGGAGGCGGCGGAGGGGTACGGTCTGCCGCTGGTCGAGGACGAGGTGCTCGCCGACCTCGGCTTCGGCGACGTCCCGGAGCAGCTGCCGCTGTCCTCGTACGGCTCCGAGGTGATCGCCGTCGGTTCACTCAGCAAGGCGGTCTGGGCCGGCCTGCGGATCGGCTGGGTCCGGGGCCCGGCTCCGCTGGTGGCCCGGCTCGCCCGGCTGAAGGCGATCCATGATCTGGGCAGTGACGTTCCGGCGCAGCTGGCCGCCGTCCGGCTGCTGGAGGGCTTCGGGCCGCTGCTGCGCCGCCACGTGCGGGAGCTGCGGGCCGGCCACGACCGGCTGCGGGCCGAGCTCGCCCGCCGGCTGCCCTCCTGGAGCTGCCCGCCGGCCGAGGGCGGCCAGACGCTGTGGGTACGGCTCCCGTACGGCGACGGGGTCGCCTTCGCGCAGGTCGCGCTGCGCCACGGGGTGGCCGTGCTGCCCGGCTCGACGATGGACGCCCTCGGCGGCAGCACCCGCATGCTGCGACTGCACTTCCTCCTCCCGCCGGACGTGCTCTCGGAGGCGGTACGCAGACTCGCGGAGGCATGGGCCGAGTACGCGCCCGTGCCTGGGGCCCGGACCGCCGCCCTGAACGCGATCACCGTCTGAAGGATGCGGCAAAGGTCGGCGGTTGCAAGCGGTTGACGTGTGGCGGAGGGAACCGGGGCCGCCCCGAACCGCCGGCACTCCCCCCGACGCATCAGCGCCGGCAGCGGCGCGTGGGCATCCTGCTGCCGGAGCGCAACCGTCGTGAAGCCGCCCTCACCCCCATGAGCGAGGTGCTGCCGCAGGCCGAGTCCGCGAAGGAACGTTGGCCGGCGCGGCGGCACACCACTTCTTCCACAGCAGGCTCGGGCATCGCGCGGAGGTCCGTTCCGGGTGCGAGCGGCTCCGGCGGGACCGCATGCCCGCGCACGGCGATGCCGCCACGGCGATCACGAACAGCCGGAGGCCGGAGTTCACCCGCGGCGTACAGCGCCACGCGAACTCCCCCGGGCCCAACCTCGCTGGCGCACGGGCCGGTCCTGACATCGCCCGGGACGGGCCGGTGGGTGCGCGGTGACGGCCACGTACCGAGGGTCGTGTCGACGGGGAAATCGGCGGTGGGGAAGCAGGGCGCGGCGCGTGCCACGGCTGGTTCGCCGGCCCTGGCCTTGTCGGCCGGCGTCCTGTGGATCGGCTGACGATCCGGCCGCGCGGGGCTGGCCGGATCGTGTTTCAGGTTGTGCCTCAGGTGAGCCGCGTTTGAAAGACGCCGCCCGGCCCCATCCCCAACCGGCAAGATCACGATCTGCAGCTGGAGTGCTACGAGGGGAAGCCGACTCCCCGTTCGGCGAATATCCTCATCGCCTCACCCAGGAATTCCACCATCCTGGGATGGTAGGAGTTGTGAAACTCCCTCATGGTGTCGTCTTCCGCATAGAAGAGTGCCATTCCGACGTACGCCTTCCTGCTGGGGGCGTAAAATCGGCAGGCTATGCCGAAATGCCGGCCGACGAGCTCCTGGATCTGGGGATCCCCGGGCAGGGAGCCGTCCAGGCGGGCCGCGATCTCCCGGTACAGCACGTCCCAGTCCTGGTGGACCTGAGGCTTGTCGACGTGCTCCCAGTTGTTGGTGTCGGCAAGGCTCTTCGCCTGCTCTTCGGCCAACGACCGACGACACTCTTCCTCGTACTGATTCCCCATGGCACCAATTCTCTTGTCCGGCTGCCGATCCAGGCGAACAGTGACACGGGCCCACCGGATCGGCAAGCTATTTACTTGAGCGGATCAGTCGATTCGTCAAGGGCATCCAGAAGAGTCTCCGCATGCAGCTCAAGTCGCTTCCCTGGCGGGACATCCCGCTCCTGGGTCGGACGAAGGAGACCGGCCACGGGCGCTGCGAGACGCTTCCCAGCTGCGGACCGGCAACGCGCCACGCGATGACCGCCTGGCGGAACCTCGCCATCGGCGCCCTGAGGCCGAACGGCGTCACCGACGTCGCCACCGCCCTCCGCCGCAACGCCCGTGATCCACGACGCCCACTGGCCCTCCTCGGCCTCGCGTGATCACAAAACGGACATCAGGTGACTGCGCCGAAGCCCTGGGGTGCCGCGGCAGACAGTCGGCCGCCGGTCATCCAAATGCGTGCCATCACATCGGCCAGGGCTGGGTATCTGGCGGCTTCGCAGATCATTTCGGAGAGCACGAGCATTCCGTGTGCGGTGAACTTCGGATCGCAGTTCCGGTGCAGCGAGACAACCGCGTTGCCCAGCGGTCGGCGCCCCAGGAGGATTCCCAAACGCCGGACGGCGGCGGCCGTCTCCAGGTCGGAGCGGCCTCCGGCGAACGGCAGGACTTCGGCTCGGCGGATCCCCGGCGGCACGATGGAGTCCTGCACGTGACGGACGCACGCTTCCGGCGGTGCCTCTCCGTCCTCGAAAGTGTTGCGGAATCCTACGATGCGCATGCGGGCGTTCTGCAGGCGGAGCTCGATGTAGAGCTCGATGGACGAACCCCTCAGCCTCATACGCACGGGTAGGTACGCCATTTCCTCGGGCCGTCGCGAGGCACCGCCGAAGAAGCCCTGAGCATCCTCCGCCCTCGACCGAATGGTCGACGTCAGGAGCTGGTACTCATCCCACGGAGGCGTGCGCCGGGGAAAACGACACGGGTTTCAGCACGGCGGCCCCCATCAGGGACGGCCGCCGAACACAGTTCCCTCCTGTGGTGATCTGACCGCGATCGGTTCGATCCTGCTGCATTCACGCATACGCATCCACCGCCTTCGACAATCATCCCCACGCAGGGTTCGGGTCAGTTCCGTCCTTTCTAGTCGACCTGTCGGCGGGCGGGCCAATAGTTCGCCTCTCATGCTAAGAAATCGGCCGTGTCTGCCGGCCCGCCCCCGGGGTACGGAGGCGTTCGGGCTGTCGCACTGGCGGGCCGCGTGTAGCGGGTAGCGGGTAGCGGGTAGCGGGACGACGGTTGCGAGGGAACCGACCCGGGGCGGGCGCGGGGTCAGTACGAACAGCCTCGCCACCTGCCCGGCCCGGCGGCGCGGGCACTCGAAGACTGCGGCACACCCCACCCACCTCTTGAAATTGACTCTGATTGTGACTGCCTTGACAAGCGCGACTCGTGAAATTTAGGATCCGGTCCAGGCTCTACGTGAGCCCGCGTTCAGTGTCGCCGAGAGGGGTACGCGTGTCTTCCGAATACGGGCGTTTGATTTGGCGCAACGGCACTTTCATGCCGTGGGAAGAGGCGACGGTCCACATCAGTTCCGTCGGGCACGCCTCGGTATCGGCCGCCTTCGAAGGCGTGCATTCCTACTGGAGCGGCACGCGCGGCACGCTGCACGGATTCCGGCTCCGCGATCACATGCAGCGGCTGCTGGACTCGCTCCGGCTGAGCTGGCTGGAGCCCGAGTTCGACGCGGACGCGCTCGTCGCGGCCACCGTCGAGCTGCTCGCTTCGTGGGGGACCAGCGGCAAGGACCTCTACGTGCGCCCGTGGGGCTTCGCCGGAGGGACGCACAAGGAACAGATGGTGCCGCGCGGCACACCGGCGGAGATCGCCATCGAGACCTGGGAGTTCGAGAGCAAGCTCGGCCGGGGACGCACCTGCACGCTCGCCGTCAGCTCCTGGCCCCGCTTCAATCCCGGTGCCTCACCGGCGTCGATGAAGGTGTTCTCGAACTACCACAACGGCAGGCTGGGCAACATCGACGCCCGTGCCCGCGGCGCCGACTGGCCCGTTTTCCTCAACGGCGCGGGCAACGTCACCGAGTCGTCCGGCTCGTGCATCGCCCTGGTGAAGGGCGGCCGGATCATCACCCCGGACCTGGCCAGCGGCGTCCTGGACAGCATCACCCGCAAGACCCTGTTCCAGCTCGCCGAGGAGGAACTCGGCCTGTCGGTCGAGGTCCGGCCCGTGGAACGGACGGAGCTGTACCTCGCCGACGAGATCTTCCTGATGGGGACCGCGGCCGAGGTACTGCCCGCCGTGGAGGTCGACGGCTTCCCCCTCGGTGACGGCAAGACCGCGGGGGAGATCACGCGGGCGCTGGAATCCTGCTACCACGACACGGTCCGCGCCGTCACCGGCAAGCACGACGAGTGGCTCACGCCGGTTCCGGCGGCGCCGGCACGCTGAAGCGCGGTTCGGCCGTACGGATGCGAGCTGCGTAGAGCGCCGGGTCGAGGCCCAGCACACGGAAGCCCGCCAGTCGTACGAGCAGCACCGGATGTGCCCCGCGGCGGTACAGGGCGGCGACGTCGCCCCGTAGCAGCTCGTCGCGCTCCTCCGCGGTCAGCGGGCGGCGCGCGAGCTCCCGCCGCGGGTCCGCGCGCAGCCGTTCCAGGGTTCCCGGCTCGTGCGCGATGTCGTAGCAGAGACGATCGATCGCATGGACGCCCATCAGTCGGTCCTTTCGTCCTCTTCTTGACGTGTTGTTCTTCGTGCGGCGTGTCCGCCGCCCGTGTCCTTCCCCCCCGCACGCCTGCTCCTCGGCTCCGGAACGCGTCCACCGCGTTCCGGAGCCGCAGGCGTTGCCCGTCCTGTCGCCGTGCGGCCGTTCAGGCGGGACCCCAGGCTGCGAAGGCGTGGCCCTCGCCGTCGCGGTGGTCCATGTGGGCGACGGACAGGTCCGCGGCCATTTCGGCGGCCGCTATCCACGGCAGGACCTCGCCGGCGACCGTCCCGGCCTCTTCGATGCGCCGCTCCGTGGTCTCGGCCACGAGCCCGTCCAGGTCCCCCCGGTACAGCCGGTCGGCGACGGTACGGGCCCAGGCCGGCCTCGGAACGCCGTACAGCTGGTCGGGCAGCATGCGGGGGCCGCCCACCTCCAGGGAGAAGCTGCCGCTCGCGACGACGGCGATGCGACGGCCCGGGAGGTCCTCAAGGGCGTTGCGCAGCACGCGGCCGAGCCGTCTGCAGCGCTCGGCGGAGGGCCTGGGCGCCACCATGCCGTTCAGGTACACGGGTACGACGGGCAGCCGGCGCGCGTTGAGGAAGTGCAGCGGCACCACGACGGAGTGGTCGACCGAGTGGCTGCGCAGGGCCACCGGGTCGAAGTCCTGGCGGACCAGTCCGCGGTGGAGCGTCGTCCCGACGCCCCCGTCGAGGGCGTACGAGGTGGGGGGGACGCCCGGGACGTCGTCGTTGGGGCCGCGGGCGCTGTCCCCGGTGGCGATGGCGAACGTCGGCCACAGGTCGGGGGTGAAGGTGTTGATGTGGTCGCAGGTGAGGACGACGAGGACGTCGGCGTCCGCCCGTGCGACCACCTCGTCGACCGCCGCGTAGCGCCGCGCGAGCTCCGCCCCGGCGGCCGTGTCGGCGCGGGCCAGAGCGGGGAAGACCGGGGTGTGCGGGACCCCGGCAACGGCGACGATGTCCGCCATCCTCCGTCACCCGCCCAGTGCCGTCGCCGCGGCCGCTGTCGCGGCGCTCCTCGACACGGGCACAGCCGTGGACCCGCCGGGCACCGTGCCCTCGGACCGGGCCGTGCGGTACATCTCGCGGAGCAGCCGCAGGGTGTCGAGCCCCGCCGCGCCGTCGGCCGTCATGGTGTGCCCGTCGCGGATCGCGGCGGCGAAGTCGGCGATCTGCCGGCGGTGCGAGATGCCGTAGTAGCCGATGCCGGCGGGGGGCGGTGCCACCTGCGCGCCCACTTCGCGTGCCGCCGCCCGCAGGGCGTCGCCGCCCTCGGCGAGGTGCAGCGTCCCGGGGTGGTCCAGATCGAAGAGGACCGAGCCCTCGGTGCCCACGAGTTCGATCCGGGTGCGCCAGGTGATGCTGCTCGCCACCGTGACCTGGTACGTCACCAACGCGCCCTGGGGGCCCCGCAGGACGGCCGCCAGCGTGTCCTCCGTTTCCATGCCGCCGCGGGGTGCCGTGTGCCCGACGGCCGCACCGACGACGGCGAGGCCGCCGGTGAGCCAGCGCGTCACGTCGAGGGCGTGGTAACCCTGGTTGACCAGGGCGGAGCCGCCCTCGCCGGCGAAGGTGCCGCGCCAGTAGCTGTCGGCGTAGTAGGTGTCGTCGCGGCCGCACTGGAGGCTGACGGTGCCGGACACGAGCTGCCCGAGGAGGCCGTCGGCCATCCAGTCGCGCACGGCGCGGACCACCGGGTCGTAGCGGTGCTGTGAGACGACGGACAGGACGCGGCCGGTGCGTTCGGCGAGAGCCGTCAGGGCGGCCCCCTCCTCGACGGTCATGGCCAGTGGCTTCTCGACCAGGACGTGTTTGCCCGCCTCCAGTGCTGCGGCGGCCAGTTCGTGGTGCTGAGCGTGGTCGACGGTGATGGAGACGCTGTCGACCAGGGGGTCGGCCAGGACGTCCCGCACGTCGGAGGTCACCTGCGGCAGTCCGTACTCCCGGGCCAGCGCCCGGGCCCGGGAGAGGTCGCGATCGCACGCCCAGCGCAATTCGGCGACGCCCGGCAGCGCGGAAAATCCGTCGACGTGGTTGGGGGCTACTCGCCCGCAGCCCACCACGGCATGAACAAGGGGTTTCACGGAGAACTCCTGCGGTCTCGCGGTTGCCTGCCGGGCGGCAGCGCGAAATGGGGCGCACCGGGCGGGCTCTTGAGTTCAGTCAATGTCACGCGGGTATGGATGTCAATGTGCGCCGCTCTTCTTCGAGAGGCGTATGTGACCAGTTTAGTGACTCAGTTAGTGACTGGGCTTGACAGGTGATCGTGAAGCGGCTTGACTCTGCCTCACCCGGCGTGGGGACGCTGCCTCGAAGGCCGCCCCCGGGATCTCCCCCAGTACGTCCGCGCCGGCCGATACGCACCCGACCACGAGCCGCCCCGTCGCGGCAGACCGGAGGACGTCGTGCTCCATCCCGACGAACTGGCCCGGCGTGCCCGGCGGAGAGTCGTCGAACTGGCCGCACGCAAGGCGGTTCACCTCGGCGCCGCGCTGTCCATGACCGACCTGCTCGCCGTCCTCTACACCCGAGGCCTGCGATACCGCCCGGACCGGCCCGACTGGACCGACCGGGACCTGCTCGTCCTCAGCAAGGGCCACGGCGCCTACGGCCTGTACGCGGTCCTCGCCGAACTCGGCGTCATCACGACGGACCTGGCCACCCTCCCCGGCCACCCGTCCGATGCCGTACCCGGCATCGAGGCCGCGACCGGCGCGCTCGGCCACGGCCTGTCCCTCGGCTGCGGCATGGCCCTCGGCGCGCGGCTGGCGGGACGCGACCAGCGGGTCGTCGTCGTCACCGGCGACGGCGAACTCGACGAAGGGAGCAACTGGGAGGCCGCGCAGTTCGCCGCCCACCACCGCCTCGGCAACCTCCTCGCCGTCGTGGACCGCAACCGGCTCCAGCAGGAGGGCGACACCGAGACCGTCAGCGCCCTCGAACCCCTCGCCGACAAGTGGCGGGCGTTCGGCTGGCGGGTCGCCGAGGCCGACGGTCACGACACGGGCGCCGTCACCGACGCCCTTGCCGTGCTCCGGGACGGCGACGGCCCCGCCGTGCTGCTCGCGCACACGGTCAAGGGCAAGGGCGTTCCCTTCGCCGAAGGCGATCCCGCTTGGCACATGGGCGAGTTGGACGCCGCGCAGCGCCGGACGGCCCTCGCCGCACTCGACGGACCCGCTGCCACCGCCCCCGTCCTCGCCTCCGCGCGGGGTGAGCTGTCGTGACCACCGCACCGCTCACCATGCGTGCCGCGCTGGCCGCGGCCCTGACCGGGGCCGTCGATGCGGACCCCGCACTGATCACCCTGGGCGCCGACGGACAGGCCCTGTTCCAGGGGGTCATGGCCCGCCACCCGCGCCGGTACGTCGACGTCGGCATCGCCGAGGCCAACCTCGTCGGAGTCGCCGCCGGACTCGCCCGCAGCGGTATGCGCCCCGTTGCGGCCGCGATGGCACCCTTCCTCGTCCGGCGTGCCTACGAGCAGCTGCGCCTCGACGTGTGCGTGCCCGCGCTGCCCGTGGTCTTCCTCGGCGTCGGCGGCGGACTGGGCTACGGCCACCTCGGACCCACCCACCACGCCACCGACGACATCACCCTCATGTCGGCGCTGCCCCACATGAGCGTCCACTGCCCCGCCGACGCTGCCGACGCAGTGTCCGTACTGCGCACCCTGCTGCCGGCCGACGGTCCCGCGTACGTACGGCTCTCCGCGCGCTCCGACCCGCTGCTGCCCGTCGAGGCCTCCGACGGCGACCCGCGCACCCCCCGCCTGCTGCGTGACGGGGACGACGTACTGCTGCTGGCCACCGGCCGCTGCGTGGCCGAGGCGCTCGCCGCGGCCCGCGCCCTCGCCGACGACGGTGTGGATGCCGCCGTCGCCTCGGTGACCACCCTCCACCCCTTCCCCCGGGACGCCGTACGGGCACTGGCCCGCCACCGGGCGCTCGTCGTCACCGCCGCGGAGTCCCTGGGCCCCGGCGGCCTGGGGGACCGCACCGCACTGGCGCTCGGCCGTGAAGGCCCCGCGTTGGTGCGTCTGGAGACCGACCACCGCTACCCCCCGGTCGCGTCCCACGAAGACCTTCTCCACTTCTACGGCGTCGACAGCCGCGGCATCCGGTCCGCCGTGCTCGGTCAACTCACCAGGAACACGAGGAAAGCGTGACGATGAGGATCCTCTCCAGCGCCCAGGCCTGCGGATTCGGGCCCGTCTCCAAACTGGTCGCCATCACCCCCCTGCTCGCCGACAGCAAGGTCGACTTCGTCGGCCAGGACGTCGCACTCGACTTCGCGCGGCGGCACAGCCACCGCTTCCACCGCATCACCGAAGGCGACACCCGTCGGCACGAGGACGTGGCACGAGGCCTCGCCGACGCCGACCTCGTGGTCAGCGTCATGGACGCCGAGCTCGTCTTCCGGGCGGTACGCGCCGAGGTCCCCGTGCTCTTCTTCGACAGCCTCCTCGGCTTCTGGCTGACCGACCGCAGCTTCGAGGAGTTGTCGGCGCGCGCGCAGCTCGTCCGCTGGGCCGACGACGACACGGCCCGCTACGTCTTCGACTCGCTCGCCCCGCACGAGCGCATCCTGCTCGCCCATCTCCTCGCCCGGCGGTCCTACGCGCAGAACTTCCCCGGCGTGCCCGCCCGCATCGCCGCCATGGCCGAGGTGGGTGCCGACCACGTCGAGCTGTGCGGTCCCATCGTCGACCGCAACGCCCTGGAGGGCGCCCTCGTCGAGCCGCCGCCGGAGCGACCGGCCGGCCTCCTGGTCAACCTCGGCGGCTTCCAGAACTTCTTCCTCGACTACGAGTCCCACAACGCCTACCTCGACGTGCTGCGCCGCTGGGTCGCCGAACTGGCCGCGGCCCGACCCGAACTGGGCCGCATCCTGGTCTGCGGTGGAGCGTTCCGGCAGCCCGTCACCGAGACCCACGGCGACGTCGAGGTGGAGTACGCCTTCCTGCCCCAGACGGAATTCCTCCGGCACCTCGCCCACACTCCGCTCTACGCGGTGCCGCCGAGCCTCACCTCGCTGCACGAGTCCGTCATCCTGCGCCGGCTGCCGCTGCTGCTCCCCGAGCAGCACTACGGCCACATCGCCAACCTGCGCGCCCTGCGCGGCACCGTCGCCGGCGACCTCGCGGCCAGCCTCACCGACCTCGGCAGCAGGTTCGACGTCCCCGAGGACGACCTGGAGGGCACCAAGGCCCTCGACCGGCTCACCCGCGAACTCCTTGACGACGAGTCCGGCTACCGCCACCTCGCCGAACACCTGGACGCACGCCTGACCTCCTACCAGGAGCTGACCGACCAGGAACGCCAAGCCGCCGTCGACGAACTCGGCGACCTGCTCGGCGGACCCGCGCTGGCAGACCTGCTGGACCGCGCCGACGCCGTCCTCGCCCCCGCCGGGAGCACCTCATGACCCGCACCCCCGTCCCGCACCCTCCCGCCCCCGCCCCCTCCCCCGCCTCCACCCCCGTCGCTCCGGTCCCGGCGGACCTCGCCGACCTGACCGAGCGGAACGTCGACACCGGCGAGGTGGCCCGGCTGATGCTCGCCGCGCACCTGGAGCGCACCGGCGCCCCCGAGCCCGGCCCCGACCGTGTGCGGTCCACGGCTTGGACTCCGGCCAGCGCCCGCAAGGTCCGCCGTCGCACCTTCGTCCAGCTCGACATCGACGACGTGCCCGTCGCCGTGGCCAAGATCCCGCTGTCCGTCACCGATCCGAAACTCGCCCGCGAGCTGGAGGTCCTGCGCGGCTTCCCCGCACCCGCGCCGCTCGGCAGCCCGGTGCCGCTGGACGCCATGTGCGGCGGGTTCACGATGACCCACCTGCCCGGCACCGACCTCCCCACCGCCGTCGAGGGCGCCGACGGACCCCACGCGCTGTGGCAGGTCCTCCGGCCCGCCGTCGAACGGGTCGCCGAGCTGCACCTGTCGGGGGAGCGGGCCCCCGCCAGCCCGGAGCGCGCCCTCGAAACGGCCGCCGCGTACGTCCGCGATCCCGAATTCGGCGTCCCGTACGCCGACGAAGCGCTGCGCACGGCCCTGTTGGCGCCCACCCACGGCGACCTGGGCCCGTGGAACGTGCGCTACGACGTCCGTGACGGGTCGGCCAGGGTCCTGGACTTCGAGGACTACCGCGCCACCGGCATCGCCGCCATGGACGTCGTGAACCTGCTCGTCACCACGGCCCTTCCGGTCTTCCCCGACTACCCGGAACACGGCTTCGACTGGCTCTACGACCGGGTCTTCTGCCCGGACCACTGGTTCCGGTCCGTACTGGAGCGGGGCCTGGACCACTACGCGACGCTCACCGGGCAGCACCCCGGCCGCGTCCTCGACCTGCTGCCCTTCACCTGCCAGTGGCTCATCGAACGCATCGAGGCCGAGGGCCGGGACACCAGCCGTCTCTTCTACCGCACCTTCGTCGAGCGCTACCTGGAGCGGCGGCCCGCGGCCTTCGGGAGCAACCATGGCTGAGCAGGCCCGCACCACCCCTGCGGACACCGTCGTCATCGGCGGTGGCCCCGCCGGACTGTTCGCCGCGCTGACCCTGGTCAGGGCGGGCCGACGCGTCGTCCTCCTCGAAGCCGGCGGCGACATGGGCGAAAGCCTGTGCCCCCGACTCGTGGCGCGCATGCACGGGCGCACGGTCCGCGACGCGGAGAAGTTCCGCCTGCAGTGCCCGCGCTGCACCTGCCTCACCGGACTCGGCGGCGCCGCGTTCCACTTCGACACCAACCTCGGATACATCTCCTCGCTGACCCGCTCCAAGATCGAGTCGGCGCCCGACGGGACGGTCCGCTCCTACAGCGGCCTGGAGCGCGCCCTCGGCTCCTTCGACCGCGCACAGGACCTCATCTCCGAGGCGTACCGCATCTTCTACGGGCTGGGGCTGCCGCCCGCCGGACCGCCACACGAGGCGGGCGACTCCCTCCTCGGTGACGGCACCGTCTTCCAGCACGTCGACACCGCGTACTCGCAGAGCGTCACCGTGGACGACTCCCTCGTCGTCATCGCCCGTCTCAAGGCCGAGCTGGAACGCGGCGGCGGCAGCGTCCTGCTGTACCACCGGGCCACCGATGTCGAACCGCTGGCCGGCGGCGGGTTCCACGTCCGCGCCGACACCCCCGACGGGCCCGCCGCGTTCCGTGCCGACGACGTCATCGTCGGCGTCGGCAAACTGGGCCTGCCCTGGGTGCGCGACCTCGCCGGGCGCATCGGCGTACGACACCGGCCCTCCAGCCGGGTCGACCTGGGCGTGCGGCTGGAAGCCGGCCGGGAGGACTTCGCACCCCTCCTGGACGGCTGCCACAACCCCAAGCTGTCGTTCCTCAACGAAGAGGGCCACTCGGTCCGGACGTTCTGCGTGTGCGAGGGCGGCCGGGTCATGCAGTACGGCTTCCTCGACGCCGTCGTGCTCGACGGGCAACACTGCCTGAACCAGCCCACGACCAAGTCCAACCTCGGCGTCCTCACCACCGTCGACCTGCCCGAGGGGACCGACGGCACCGAACACGCCGGCGCCTTCGCACGGCGCGTCGCCGCGTACGGCGGTGGCCGGCCCGTCGTCAGCACCGTCGACGAACTGTCCGGGCGGCCCGCTCCGGAAGGACCGCTCGCCACCAGCCTCATCAGCTACCACCACGGCGACCTGCGCGACTGCCTGCCCGCGTCCACCGTCCGCGACGTCCTCGCCATGGTCGGCCGGCTCAACACCCTGCATCCCGGGCTCGTCCCCGGCACCGCCACGGTCGCGGCACCCGTCGTCGAACGCCTCTTCCCCGACCTGGACCTCTCCGACGACCTGGAGTCGTCCGTGCCCGGGCTGTACTTCGTCGGCGACAGCTCCTCGAAGATCATCGGCATCACGTACGGCGCGGCCACCGGCATGGCCGCGGCCCGCTCCGTACTGCGCCGCCGGGGCGCCGCGGGCTCGGCGACGGGCGGGGGGCACTGATGATCGTCCTGCCGCACCGCATGCCCGCCACGGCGCAGCCGCACCTCGAACAGTGCACCCACCTGCTGTCCGCGCCCGCGGCCGCCCTGCTCGGCGGGACCGACGGGCATCTGGCGCTCGCCGCTCTCAGCCACCTGCTCCTCCACCGGTACGGAACCGGCTGGGACGTCTTCGGCGCCACCGGCGGCGCCCCCGTGCGCTACGTCCGCGCCGACGACCAGGAGACGGGCACCCTGGCGGCGCTCACCGGCGCAGCACGTCCGGTCGACGCCGGCCTGCCGGCCGACGGCGAACCGTACGTGGCCGTCCTCCCCGCCCGGCCGGTCAGCACCCTGCCGGCCGCCGTCGGGCGACCCGTCTGGACCGCTGCCGCGGAGGGTACGGCCCTGCACCTCACCTACGACAGCACCGTCGTGGACGCCACCACCGCGGGACGCGTGGCCCAGCACCTGGCCCTGCTCGCCCACCACACGGCGGAACGGCCCCAGACCACCGCGGGCACCGTCGACCTGCTCCTGCCGGACGAGCGGGAGCTGCTGTTGGACACCTGGAACGCACCGCACACCCCTCACGCGGACACCACCCTGCACCGCATGATCCGCGAGCAGGCCGCCCGCACACCCGACGCGGTCGCCCTGCGGGACGGCGCCACCGAGCTGACGTACGGCGAGCTCGACGCCGCCTCCGACCGGTTCGCCCACCGGTTGCGCCCGTACGTGGGCGGACCCGGTGACCTCGTCGTGCTCACCGGCGACCGGGACCTCGCCCTCTTCACCGCCGTCCTCGGCATCTGGAAGGCCGGGGCCGGCTTCGTCCACCTCGACCCGCACCTGCCGGACCTGCGGGCCGCAGAGATCCTCCGCCTCACCGCTCCCGTCGCCACGCTCACCACCGCGACCGGTCACCGCGCCGTCGCCGACCGGGCCCTCGAAGTCGCCGCCTTCCTCGACCGGGCGCTGCCCGCCGATGCGTCCGGTGCGCCCGCAGAACCGTCCGGTGCGCCCGCCGACCCGGCCCGCCCCGACACCACGGCCTACGTCCTGTTCACCTCGGGCAGCACCGGCACGCCCAAGGGCGTCGTCCGCCCACACCGCATGCACACCTCGCGCATCCGGCTGGAGCAGGGGATGTACGGCATGGGTCCGGAGGACCGGCACCTGCTCAAGTCGCCGATCAGCTTCCGGGAGTTCGCCTGGCCGCTGGCGACCGGCGGCACCGCGGTGCTGGCCGCGCCCGGCAGGGACAGGGACGACCGCTACCTGGCGGAGCTCATCCACGACCAGCGCATCACCACCGTCAGCTTCGTGCCCTCCATGCTGCGGCTGCTGCTCACCCAGCCCGCGTTCCGGACGGCGCCCGCGCTGCGCCACGTCTTCGTGGGCGGTGAGGCACTCGGGCAGGACCTCGAAGACGAACTGCGCGGCCTCGGCTTCGAGGTACACAACACGTACACCCTCAGCGAGGCCGACTACGTGTGCCACCGCACCGGACCGCTCACCGTCCCCCGGCCCGAACACGCGGTCGGCACGGTGGTCGGCATTCCGCTCGACATGCGGATCTACCTCTGCGACGCGGCGGGTCGGCTCGTACCGCCCGGTGCCGTCGGGGAGGTCCACACCGGCGGCCCCGGACTGGCCGACGGCTACCTCGGCCGCCCCGACCTGACCGCCGACCGCTTCCGCCCCAACCGGGTGGACCCCGCCGGGCCCGAGGTCCTGTTCCGTACCGGAGACCTCGCCCGCCACCTGCCCGACGGCCAGGTCGAGTACCTCGGACGCGCCGACGACCAGGTCAAGGTGCGCGGGCAACGGGTCGAGCCCGCCGAGGTGGAGACCGTGCTGCGCGCACACCCCGGCATCGCCAACGCGGCGGTCGTCGGCATTCCCGACCGCGACCAGGGAGCCGTCCTCGTGGCCTACGTCGTGCCCGAGCGCGACGAGGTGCCACTCCAGCGGCTGCGCGACCATCTCGCCGCCCGACTGCCGGACTTCATGGTGCCCGCGCACCTGGCCACGGTCCCCGCCCTGCCCCTGCTCGACAGCGGCAAGGTCGACCGCAAGGCGCTGCGCGTCCCGGCGCGCACCCGCCCCGCCCTCGACGTGCCGTACACCCCGCCCGCCACCCCGAACCAGGAGAGGGCCGCCGCCCTGGTGGCCCGCGTCCTCGGCCTGGCCACCGTCGGCATCGACGACGACTTCTTCGCCCTGGGTGGCGACTCCCTGCGCCTGATGCTGCTGCGCGGTGCACTGGAGTCGGCCTGCGGACGCGAGATCGCCCTGGCCGACGTCTTCGCCGCCCGTACGCCTCGCGGCCACGCCCTTCTCCTCGGCGACGCGACCGGCACCGTCCCGTCACGCCACCCCGCCGAACGACGGCGCCCGCCGCAGCGCAGGAGCACCGCACCGACCGCCCGCACCCGCTCGTCCGAAGGAGGCGAACCGAGGTGAACGCCCCCCGGCCCGGCCACCCCGCCGCAGCCCCGGCCACGGCACCGGCACCGGCACCGGCACCGGCACCGGCACCGGCACCGGACGACGAGTACGCCGTCGCCATCGTCGGCATGGCCGTACGCCTGCCCGGCTGCGACAGCCTCGACCGCTACTGGGAGGTCCTCTCCTCGGGCGAGGACAGCATCACCCGGCGCGCGCACACGTCCGGCCCCTTCGTCCCGGCGTACGGCTCGATCCCCCGCCCCGCCCACTTCGATCCGGCGCGCTTCGGCATCGCCCCCTCCGAAGCCCTGCTCCTCGACCCGCAGCACCGACTGCTGCTGGAGGCCGCCGACGAAGCACTGGACGCCGCGAACGTCGACCGCGTCCGCACCCCGGCCATCAGCGTCTACGCGGGCGTCGGCCACAACGACTACGAACGCTGGGTGGGCACCGCACTCGCCGGACACCCCGGCGTCGACGCGCAGGCCCTGGAGGTCACCAACCGGGGAGACTACGCCGCCACCCGCGTCGCCTACCGGCTCGGCCTGCACGGCGCCGCCGTGACCGTCCAGTCCGCCTGCTCCACCGCGCTCACCGCCGTCCACCTCGCCGTACAGGACCTGCTCGGCCACGGCAGCGACCTCGCCGTCGCCGGGGTCGCCGCCGTGCGGGTCCCGGCGCCGGGCGGATACGACGCCCCGCTCGGCGGCATCGGCTCGCCGGACGGCGTGTGCCGACCCTTCGACCGTGCGGCCGGTGGCTCCGTACCCGGTGACGGCGCCGGCGCCGTGGTGCTCAAACGCCTCGCCGACGCGGTGCGCGACGGCGACGACATCTGGGCGGTCGTCCGCGGCACGGCCATGAACAACGACGGCTCCGGCAAATCCGGCTTCGCCGGCGTCGACCCGGCCGCACAGGCCGAAGTCATCCGCGCCGCGCTGCACGTCGCAGGACTCGGACCCGCGGACATCGACTACGTCGAGGCGCACGGCAGCGGCACCCGCATCGGCGACGCCGCCGAGTGGAGCGCGCTCGCCGACGTCTTCGCCGACGTGCCCCACCCCGTCCACGTCGGTGCCGCCAAAGCCGGCCTCGGCCACCTGCGGGAGGCCGCGGGTCTCGCCGGACTCGTCAAGGCCGTGCTGTCGCTGCGGCACGGGCGGCTCGTCGCCACCCCGCACTTCGAGCGGCTGCCCTCCGACCTCGCCCGCACGGACGGGCCGTTGCTGCCGCTGGGCGAGGCCCTCGACTGGCCGGCCGCCGAGGGCCGTCCCCGGCGCGCCGGAGTCAGCGCCTTCGGCCTCGGCGGAACCAACTGCCACGTCGTCCTCGAAGAAGCCCCGACCCGCCCGCAGGACGCCCGGGAAGGAGCCGACGGCGCTCAGCTGGTGCTGCTCTCCAGCCACCACCCCGACGCCCTGACCGCCGACCTCGCCGCCCTGCGCGACCACCTCGACCGCAACCCGTCCCGCACGGCCGACACCGCCTGGACCACCCAGACCTCCCGCCACCGCCACCCGCACCGCGGCTATGCCGTCGTCACCCCCGAAGGCGGCACCGCGGCGGCGTTCGCGGCGGACCGGCTGCGCGTACAGCACGGCCGGGCACCGGCCCAACCGCCCGAGGTCGTCTTCGTCCTGCCCGGCATCGGCAGTCACTACCCCGGCATGGGCGCCGACCTGGCCCGCACCGACCCCGTCTTCGCGGAGCACCTGCGGGCCGCCGTCACGATCGCCGACGAACTCACGGACGGAGCCGTCGGCCGGTCCTTCGCCGCACCACGGGCACGCCGCACCGGTGAGGGCGCCCGCGTCGACCTGCGCGCCCTGCTGCGCCGGGACGGCGTCGCGCGCCCGCCCCGCGGGGAGCTGCGCCAGGTCCACCTGTCCCTGTTCTGCCTCGAACACGCCATGGCACGCACCCTCATCGACCTCGGCATCAGGCCCGCGGCCCTCCTCGGCCACAGCCTCGGGGAGTGGGTGGCCGCCGTGCTGGCCGGCGTCATCGGCCTCGACGACGCCATGGCGGCCGTCGCCCGCCGGGCCGACCTCGTCGTGACGGCCGGGGAAGGCGCCATGCTCGGCGTGCTCGCCCCCGCCGCGGACGTCGAGGGGTACGCCGTCGACGACACCTGGCTCGCCGCCGACAACGGCCCCGGGCACTGCGTCTTCTCCGGGCGCCCGGCCGCGGTCTCCGCGCTCGCCGACCGGCTGCGCAAAGACGGGTTCACCGTCCTGCCCGTCGACACCGCGCACCCCTTCCACACGCCCCAGCTCACGCGAGCCGCCGACCTGCTCGGCGAGGACCTGCGCGACGTGGCGCTGGGCCCGGCGCGCATCCCGATCGCCTCCAGCGTCCTCGGCCGCTGGCTCGACGGGGAGACTCCCCGGCCCGCCTACTGGCGCGACCACATGGTCGGCCGCGTCCGGTTCCGCACCGCCGCAGAGCTGGTCCTGACCCGCCACCGCGTCCTGATCGAGGTCGGCCCCGGCACCGCCCGCCCGTGGCTCAGCCAGAGCGACCCGGACGCCGTGTGCGTACGGACCGTGCGGCAGTCCTACGAGCACGTGCCCGACCGGCAGGTCCTGCTGGAAGCCCTCGGCGAGCTGTGGACCCACGGCGTCGAGGCCGACTGGGAGCGCCTGCACCCGGCCCCCGGGCGCCGGACGACGCTGCCGCCCCGGAACCTGGTGCGGCGCCGGTACCTGCCGGACACGGTGCCGCCCGCCGACCCCTTCTCGCCCACCACCTCCGCGCCGGCCGTCGGTACGTCCGAAGCCGCCGCCGGGGCAGACGCGCCGGAGCAGCGGCCGGAGCCGGCGGCGGAGCCGGTGACGCCCTCGACCGTGGCCGGGTACCTCGCGGAACGCTTCCGCCTCCTCCTCGGCCTGCGCGAGGTCCACCCCGACGACCACTTCTTCCACCTCGGCGGCGACTCGCTGATGGGCGTCCACCTCGTCGCGGGACTCAAGGAACTCACCGGTAGGGCCGTTCCGCCTTCCGTCGTCTTCGCCTCCGCGACCCTCGGCGGCATGACGCGCGAGGTGGAGAACTGGCTGGCCACCCCGGAGCAGCAGCAACCGGAGCCCATCGAGAACGAAAGCCGGAGGCCATGACCCCACCCACCATCGGAGTGCTCGGAGCCGGAGTCATCGGATCGAGTGTCGCCCACGCCGCCGCCGCGGCCGGGTACACGGTGACGCTCGTCGACTCCGACGCCGCCGCCCTCGACACCGCGCGGGCCGCCGTCCGCCGCCACCGACGACTCGCCACCCTCCTCGGCGGCGAGCCCGCACCCGCACTGGACATCCGTCCCTCCACCGACCTCGCGGCCCTGGCGGGCGCGGGGCTCGTCGTGGAGAACACCACCGAGTCGGAAGGGGCGAAGCGGGCCCTCTACCCGGAACTGGAGAAGGTCCTCGCCCCCGGCACGACCATCGCCGCCAACACCTCCGCGGTTCCCATCGGCCGGCTCGCCGAACAGCTCGCCGACCCCGGCCGCGTCGTCGGCGTCCACTTCATGAACCCGGTCGACCGGATCGACATGGTCGAAGTCGTGCGCGGCAGGAACACCTCCGACGCGGCCATGCAGGACGTCGACCGGATGCTGCGGCGCCTGGGCAAGCAGGCCGTCGTCGTCCAGGACGCGCCCGGCTTCGTGATCAACCGCGTCCTCATGCCGGTCGTCAACCTCGCAGCCGCCGTCGTCGCGGACGGCGTCGCCACCCCGAGCCAGGTCGACGACCTCTTCAAGGGCTGCCTCGGCCACACCTCGGGGCCGCTGCGCACCGCCGACCTCATCGGCATCGACACCGTCGTCCGCACCTTGGAGGTGCTGCACGACCACTACGGCACCGACGAATTCGCCACCCACCCGGCACTGCGCCGGATGGTCGACCAGGGCCTGCTCGGCACCAAGAGCGGCCGCGGCTTCTACTCCTACGACGGGAACTGAACCATGGCTTCCCCGCTGACCGCCGCCCACCAACCCCACACGCCCGAGGAAGTGACCACCACCGTGAGGCAGTTCATCACCCGCCTCAGCGGACGCCCCGGCATCCGGGACGACAGGCCGCTCATCTCCGACGGCGTCCTCGACTCCGTGGCCGCCGTCCAGATGGTCGACTTCGTCGAGCGCACCTTCTCCATCGAGATCGCCGACGAGGACCTCGAACTCGTCCACTTCGACTCGATCCGGGGCCTCGCCGGGCTCGTCAACCGCAAGCTGGCGGCATCGTGACCCGTTCCGCGCCCGAAGCACTCCTGGAGGCACTGCGCGACGACGCGTTCGTCGCCCGGGCCACGGCCTGGGAACGCGCGGGAGCCGTACCGCGCAAGGCCATCGACGAACTGGCCGGCCTCGGCCTGCTCGGCTTGACCGTGGACCCCGCCCACCTGGGCAGCGGCACGCCCCTGGCCGCCGTCACCGACGTGCACCGCCTGGTGGCCGCCACCTCACCCAGCCTGCACAGCCTGCTCGTCGTCCACGCCATGGTCTGCCACGCGGTGGGCCGCTGGGCGTCCCCCGAGCTGCGCGACGCGCTGCTGCCCGACCTGGCGACCGGCCGGATCCTCGCCGCTTTCGCGCTCACCGAGCAGGAGGCCGGCGCCGACATCGGCGCGCTGACCACCACCATCGAAAGGGACGGTGACACGCTCCGGATCACCGGCACCAAACGCTGGCTGTCGTTCGGCCAGATCGCCGACGCGTACCTCGTCTTCGGCAGCACGGCCGGGCGCGGCAGCTGCGCACTGGTGGATGCCGGGGCGGGCGTACACGTCGGCGTGGAACCCGTCACGACGGGGCTGCGCGCCGCACGGCTCGCCCGCGTCACGTTCGACGGCGCCACGGCACCGGCCGCCCGCGCGGTCGCCCGCCCCGGCTTCGGCATCCCGTTCGTGGTGACGTCCTGCCTGACACTGGGCAGGCTGTACGTCGCCGCCGGCGCCGTGGGCGTCGCGGAGGCAGCCCTCCGCCTCGCCGCCGACCACGCCGCCACCCGTGCCCAGGGCGGTGCCACCCTCGGCGACCGGCAACTCGTCAGGGGCCTCCTCGCCGATGCCGCGCTCGCCACCGACGCCGCCGCCCGCTACGTACGGCAGACCGCCGACGAGGTCGAGGACCGGGCGCCGTCCGCCGCGGTGACCGTCGCCCGGGCCAAGCTGCTGGCCAGCCGTGCGGCGAGCACCGCCACCGCCACCGCGTCCCGGCTCCTCGGCGCCGCCGGACAGACCGAGGACCACCCGCTGGCCCGTCTGCACGCCGCCGCGCGCGTCCACGAGGTCATCGAGGGGCCTACCGAAGTGCTCCAGGACATCATCGCCGCCGACCTGCTGCGCGGCCGGCGCATCACCACGGACCGCGCGCCCGCCCGGACGGCGACGCGCCACGGAGAGGACGGCGACCGTGCAGGGCACTGAGCTGCACGACCCAGCGGACCCGCAGGTCAAGTGCGTGGTCTGGGACCTGGACGACACCCTGTGGGACGGCACGCTCCTCGAAGGCGACGACGTCAGTGTCCCCGATGCCAACCGGGAACTGATCCGGACCCTCGACGAGCACGGCATCCTCCAGTCCGTCGCGAGCCGCAACGACCCCGACGCCGTCACGGAGCGGCTGCGCGCCTTCGGGCTCGACGAGTACTTCCTGTACCCGCAGGTCGGCTGGTCGGCCAAGTCCGCCTCGCTGCGCGCCGTGACGCGGGAACTGAACATCTCCCCCGACAGCGTGCTGTTCGTGGACGACTCGGAATTCGAACGGGCCGAAGTGGCCGGGGCGCTGCCCCAGGTGCGGTGCATGACCAGGCAGGAGCTGCACGCCCTGGTGGCCGACGGCGGGGTGTTGCCCGCACAGGTCACCGACGACGCGCGGCACCGCCGGGCGATGTACCTGGCGGAGGGCAGGCGCCGCAACCACGAGGTGGCGTTCGACGGGCCGGCGGAGGAGTTCCTGCATTCCCTCGGCATGACCCTGCGCGTCCGTGCGGCGAGCACCGCAGACCTCGCCCGCGCCGCCGAACTGACCCAGCGCACCCACCAGCTCAACACCACCGGCATCACCTTCGACCAGGACGAGCTTGCGTCGCTGGTCCGGGATCCGGGCCACCGCGTGCTCGTCGCCGAACTCGACGACCGCTTCGGCACGTACGGCACCATCGGTCTCGCCGTCGTCGGCACCGGCCGGCCGGACGCGGCCGGGGACCCGCCTGCCGGCGCCGCCCCCCGGTGGACGATCCGCCTGCTGCTGATGTCGTGCCGGGTCATGGGCCGCAACGTCGGCACCGCCTTGATCGCCGCCGTCACCCGGCTGGCCGACGCGCACGGTGCCGGCACCGTCGCCCTCTTCCGCCCCACCGCGCGCAACCGGCAGATGCTCGTCACCTACCGGTTCGCGGGATTCACCGTCGAGTCCCGCACGGACGACCTGGTCGTCCTCTCCCTCTCCGACGAGCGTCGCCCGGCCGTGCCCGGCTACGTGCGCCTCGTCACCGACGACGTCCCCGCCGCCCCGCGCGGCACGACACAGGAGCTGACCGCATGACCGCCTTCACCCAGAGCTGGACCGACACCTTCTCCTCGGTGTACGCCGAGGAGCCGCTCGCCAAGCTGTCCTGGTTCAACGCCTCCCCGGGGCTCGAACTCATCAAGCGCGTCGTCGACGGCACCCTCAAGCCCGGGCAGCGTCTCGTCGACCTGGGCAGCGGCCCGGGCGTCGACGCGGTCTTCCTCTCGGTGCAGGGGCTCGACGTGACCGGTGTCGACCTGTCGCCCGATGCGGTCGCCCGCGCCCGCCGGTGGGCCGAGCTCGCCGGTGCGTCGGCGGAGTTCATCCAGGGTGACGTGCTCGACGTGCCGCTCCCCGACAGCTCGGCGGACGTCGTGACCGACTCGTTCGTCTTCCACAACATGCGCGACGAGGCGCGTGAGCGGTACGCCGACGAGGTGCACCGCCTGCTGAAGCCGGGAGGGTTGTTCCTCCTCAACTCGTTCTCCGACCACATGGTCGAGGGCACCGGACCGCGCCGCATCACCAGCGAGGAGATACTCGCCACCTTCCGGTCCGACCGGTTCGCGTGCGTGGGGCTGTACGTGTACCGCAACGTCCCCACCCGGACCAAGCCCGACCAGCTGCACTGGTTCGGCGAATTCCGGGCCCGCTGATGCGGGTCGTGGTCACGGGGGGCGGGCGGGGCATCGGACGCGCCGTCGCGCTCGGTTTCGCCGAGCGCGGCGCTCAGGTCGCCGTGATGGCCCGTACCGCCGACCAGGTGCAGTCGGTGGCCGCCGAGATCGAGGCCCTCGGAGCCGAGGGCCTCGCGCTGCCCGCCGACGTCGGGGACGAGGAGCGGGTGCAGTGGTGCGCCGAGCAGGTTACGGCGACGTTCGGCGGCGTGGACGTCCTCGTCAATGCCGCCGGGCTGTTCGATCTGGGCCCCACCACCGAGTTCTCCGTGGACGACGCCCGCGGGCTGCTGGACACGAACGTCATCGGCACCTTCCTCACCTGCAAGGTCTTCGGCAGGCAGCTGCTGCAGCAGGGCCACGGCAAGGTCGTCAACTTCTGCTCGCTGCTGTCGTACACCGCGTTCCCCGAGCGGGCGCTGTACGCGGCGAGCAAGGGCGGTGTCCTGCAGCTGACCCGCAGCCTCGGCGTCGAGTGGGCCGCACGCGGCGTCAACGTCAACGCGGTGGCCCCCGGCATGATCCGCATCGAGACGCCGCACCCGGCCGCGCTCGCCGAGGACGCCATCGTCGGGCGCATTCCCGCCCGCCGGCGCGGCAGACCGCAGGACGTCGTCGGCCCCGTCCTCTTCCTGGCCTCCCCGGAGGCCGACTACATCAACGGCCAGACCCTGGTCGTCGACGGAGGCTGGCTCAGCTATGGATACCTCTGAACACCACCGTCCCCCCGGCATCCGCTGCAGGGCGTCCCCGGGTGAACCGCCGTGCCACACCGGAGCCGCGTCCGCCCGCGGCGGGGCGGACCGGTGAAGGCAGCGGCACGCAGGGAGCCGCTGCCCCTCTACAAGGGGTTCCTGGCCGGCTGGGGCGCCACCACGTTCGGCACCGGTCTCGTGCTGCCGCTCACCGTGGCCTACCTGCGGGAGACGCTCGGTCTGCCCACCTCCGGCGTCTCGCTGTACTTCGCGCTGTTCGCGATGGCCGGACTCGTCGTGAATCCGCTCGCGGGCAGGATCGGCAGGGTCCACGGTTCCGGCCTGTCCGCGATCGGGGCCACCGTCCTCCAGGGCGCGGGTGCGGTCCTACTGGCGGTGGCGGACTCGATGGCCGCCACCGTGCCCGCCGCCTGCCTCTCCGGGGCGGGCACGGGCGCCTACTACGCGGTCCAGACACCGCTGCTCACCAAGGTCTTCGGCCCCTTGGAACTCAGCCGCGTCCTGTCGGGTCAGCACCGCATCTCCGCCCTGACCGTGGCCGTCGGCGCGCTGCTCGGCGGGCAGGCCGTCGAACACCTCGGGGAGGGCGGGTACACCCTGTGCCTGGTGGCCAATGCGGCCAGCTACCTGCTGTACGGGGCGACGCTCGTCCGTCTGCGGCGGGCGGAGCGACGGCGCGCCGGGCCCGGCACGGACGGCGCAGGTCCCGCCGGACCACGTGCGGACGCGGGGGAACGGGGCGCTGCGCTGCGGGACACGCTGTTCCTGCGGCTCCTGCTCCTACAAACCGCCCTGGTCGTCTTCGGCCTCGCCCAGGTGGACGCCGTGGTTCCCGCGATCCTGCGCAACGCGCACCTGTCCGTGTCCGCCATCAGCGTCGTCGTCGCCTGCAACACCGTCGGCGTCATCGTCTTCCAGGGCCTCGCCCTGCGGGTCGTCGAACGGATCGGTTACGTCGCCGCGCTGACGGCGGCCATCCTGGTCTGGGTGGTCGCCATGGCGGCCCTGACGGCCGCCGTGCTGGTGCCCGGGACCGGCGTGCGCCTGCTGTTCGGTGCGTTGTTCGGGCTGGTCTTCGCCGTCGGCGAATGCCTGATCGCGCCCAGCGTCCAGCCGCTCGTCACGCTGACCGCCCCGGCGGCGCGGCTGGAGGGCTACGCCGCGGCCACCTCCCTCGCCCACGGCCTCGGCGCGTTCGTCGCGCCGCTGGTGCTGCTGCCCGTGGTGGACGGCGGCGGGGTGTGGAGCTACCTCGCCCTGCAACTCGGCGGCTACGGCCTCGCACTGTACGCCCTGCTCTCGTTCCGGGGCCGCACCGCCCGCCGCCTGGCGGCCTCCCGCCTGGGCGAGGAGGCACCCCCGTAGGAGACATCCCCGTGAAGGAGTCCATCGTGTGCCCCGAGTCACGCCGGTGTGCACCGTCGGCACCGTCGGCGCCGGCAGGGCGGCCCGTGCGCCGTGACCTGCCGGGACCGGGTGAGGCCGCCGTCTGGATCGTCCCCCTGGACTGCGTTCCCGACGGGCGTCCGGAACGCGTGCTCGACCGGCGGGAGCGGGCCCGGGCGGCCGCGTTCCACGACGCCCTGGGGCGGCGCCACTACGTCGCCTCGCACCTCGCGCTGCGGACCGTACTCGGCGGGTGCCTCGGCATCGCGCCCCGCGAGGTGCGACTGGCCCGTGAGGTCTGCGGTCTGCCGCACTGCGTGCAGCCGCACGGACGGCCCAGGCTGTCCGCCGCGGAGCCTGCCGTCGAGTTCTCCCTGTCCCGCGCGGGCGGCCTGGCCGTCGTGGCCCTCGCCACGGCGCCCGTCGGCATCGACGTCGAGTCACGGGCCTTCCGCCACCCGGACAGCCCGCTCGACGGAATGGTCCGGCGGCTGCACCCGGCCGAACGCGCGGCGCTCGCCGAACTGCCGCCCGCACGGCGGGAGGAGGGCTTCCTCAGCTGCTGGGTGCGGAAGGAGGCGTACCTGAAGGGCATCGGTACGGGGCTGCCCGGCGGGCTGGCCGGCCCGTGCGTGGGCCTGGCCGCCGATGTCGCCGCCGATGGGAGGGGTCCGACGCCGACCACCCGGGGGTGGGCCTTCCTCGACCTCGACCTGCCACCCGGCCACCGTGCGGCCCTCGCCGTCGCCGCGCCGGACGGCGAGGGGTCGCGGACGCCGCCGGAACTGACCGTCAGGACCCTGCACTTACACCCCTGAAAACATTAGTGACTTCATTACTGACTGAGCTTGACAGCGAGTCATATAAATATTTGACTCTCTTTTGCCCGCCCCGTTCGGAGACTGCGGAACCCGGACCGGACCGAGAGGAAGACACGTGACACACGACCGTGCGGGCAGCCGCGAAACGCTGCTCGTCGTGGGGTCCGGCTACCGCGCCGGCCACGAGCGCCTGCTGGCGCAGATGGCCGCGGACGCCGACCTGGTACTGCTCAATCCCGAACCGGTGACCTGGCAGCGGCACTGGGTTCAGGCGGCCGGGGTCTTCGACGCCTCCGAAGCCGACGCCACTGACGGGAACGCGCTGCGGGCCGCGAAGGCCCTCGTGGGCCGGCGACGGGTCGCAGCCGTGGTCACCTACGAGGAGACCATGGTCGTCACGGCGGCCCGACTCGCCCGCAGCCTGGGGCTGCCCGGCGTGCCGGTGGCGGCGGCCGAGCTGGCACGCGACAAACACCGCCAGCGGACCCTGCTCGACGACACCGGCATCTCGCCGACCCGATCCCTCCTCGTACACGACCTCGACGCGGCACGGCGGGCCGCCCGCGACATCGGCTACCCGCTGATCGTCAAGCCGCGGGGCCTGTCCGGCAGCGCCGGGGTGCGCCGGGTGGACGAGGAATCCCAATTCGACGCCGCTTTCCGCGCGGCCCTCCACGCGGACAAGATGGGTCTCGAAAGCGAGGGAATCCTCGTCGAGGAATTCCTGGAGGGCTTCGAGTTCGACGTGGACTGCCTCGTGCACGACGGCACGGCCACCCCCGTCTCCTGGGCGCGCAAGATCTGGGCGTACGACCCCTATCCCGTCGAGGCGGGTTTCATCACCGGACACGGCACCCTGGGCCGGGCCGAGATGACCGAGGGCTTCGACCTCGCCTGCCGCAGCGTCCTCGCCGCCGGCATCGACCGCACCGTGGCCCACGTCGAAGTCAAGATGACCCCGGCAGGACCACGCATCATCGAGCTGAACGCGCGACCCGGCGGCGACATCGCCGCCCGCATCGTCGAACTGGCCCGAGGCGTGCGGCTCGGTTCCCTGCTCACCTCCGCCGCCCTGGGCCGCGCGCCGCGCACCGCGTCCAGCGAGGACCGCTCGGCGGGCATCCGCTTCCTCTACCCCCGGTCCCGCCAACGCTTCGACGGCCTGGCCGAAGCCGCCTCGCTGCGCGCCCGGCCCTGGATCCACGAGATCGGGGAGCTGCGCCCGCGCGGGGAGACGGTGACACCCCCTCCGGACGACCTGTACGGACGGGTCGGCTACGTCATGGCCACCGGCCCGCACGCCGACGAGGTCGAGGACCGCCTGCTCCTCGCCCACCACGAGCTGAGCGTCCTCGGCTCCTGATCACCCGACGCCCCCTTCACCACGCCAGCCCACCCACGCCCACCCCTGCCCACGACCGACCGCGACCGACCGCGACCGACCGCGACCGACCACGAGAGAGGCCCGAACCATGACCGACTGGAAGCCCGAGACGTACGGCCCCCGCTGGAAGAACGTGTACGACCACATCGACTGGCCGCAGCCCGACGGCGCCGTCGAGTTCCTCGCCGAGCGCGTCGGCGGCGGCCGAGCGCTCGAACTCGCCATCGGCACCGGCCGGGTCGCCCTTCCGCTCGCGCAGCGCGGGGTGCCCCTCGACGGGCTCGACGCGTCCCCGGAGATCGTCGACGTGATGCGCACCAAGCCCGGCGGCGAGTCCATCGAGGTGTCCATCGGCAACATCGCCGACTTCACGTCCGAGCGCCGCTACTCCCTCATCTTCCTGCTGCTCAACTCGCTGTACGCGCTGCAGACCCAGGAAGAGCAGATCCAGTGCTTCGAGTCGGTGGCCGCCCACCTGGAGCCCGGCGGGCTCTTCGTCGTCGAGACGTTCGTACCCGACCCGACCCGCTTCCGCTTCAACGGCCGGGCCCACGTGTACGACGTCGGGCTCGACCACGTGCGCATCGAGGCCGACACCTTCGACCGGGCCACCCAGCACATCAAGGAGAACCACATCGAGATCCGGGAAGACGGCATCAAGCTCTACCCGGCCTTCCTGCGCTACACGTGGCCCTCGGAGCTCGACCTCATGGCCAGGATCGCCGGACTGGAACTCAGCGAACGCTGGGGCGACTGGGGCAACGTCCCCTACGACACGTACTCGGAGAACCACATCGGCGTCTACCGCAAGGCGGGCTGACGGTGTCGGACGAACCGGCGCCCCCCGTCCTGACTCCGGAGGTGGCCGACGCCCGCTGCGATCCCGGGCTACCGCCCGCCGGGCCGCGCACCGGGCGCCCCCACCCGGTGGCGGCGCTCGTGGACCGCATCGGGGACCTGTTCGTACCGCTCGGCTTCGACGTCGTCGACCTGCCCCTGCTGGAGTCCGTCCACGACAACTTCGACGTGCTCGGCTACCCGCAGGACCACCCGACCCGGACCCGCCTGAGCTTCTTTCCCGCACCGGACCTGGTCCTGCGCACCCACGCGTCCTCCGGCGGCCCGCAGACCATGCGGGCCGCCGCCCCCGCACCGCTGCGGACCCTGCTCGTCGGCACCTGCTTCCGCAACGAACTCTCCTCCCCCTACTCCAGCTCCCAGTTCACCCAGATCGACGGACTCGTGGTCCAGCCCGACGCGGGCCTGCCGGACCTCATGGGACTCTTCGACCGCCTGGTGTCCGGCCTGTTCGGGCAGGGACACCCGTGGCGCGTGCGCCGCGGCGACTACCCCTTCGCCTCGCCGGGATTCGCCGTGGACGTGGCATGCCCCCGCTGCGGCCCCGGCTGCGACGAGTGCGAGGGCCGCGGGCACGTCGAGATCGGCGCCGGCGGCATGCTCCGCGACCAAGTGCTCACCGCCGGAGGCTACGACCCGCACGAGGTCGTGGGGTTGAGCTTCGGCTGCTCCGTCGAGCGCCTGCTCAGGCTCACCCACGGGCTGACCGACATCCGGGAACTGCTGGTCAACGACGTGCGCCTGCTGGAGCAGTTCGATCACGCCTGCCTGCCGGTGGGGCTGCCGGAGAAAGGAACCGACCGACTGTGAAGATCCCCCTCGCCTGGCTGGAGCGGGAGTGCGGCGGCCCCGTCGACCGCACGGCGCTGCTGGAGAGTCTCCACGAGAGCGGGGCACGCGCCGGCCTGGACGCCGAGCGCGCGGTGGAGGTCGTACCACCGCCCGAGCTCGCCCATCTCGGCTCCGTACACGGCCTGGCAGCCGAAGTCCGTGCCCGCAACGGAGACGCACCGATCGCACCGCTTCGGCTGTCGGCCCTGCCGGACGGCCTCGCCCTGACGGCGGACGGGCGCGTCCCCGGCCGGGTGGCCGCAGCCGTCGTCCGCATCCCGGACGTGGTCCGCCTGCCCGACGCGGCAGCGGACTGGCTGCGCGCGGCGGGCGTGCGGCTCACCGGGACGGTGGCCGACCTGGCGGCGTACGTCGCGCTCGAAACGGGTCAGCCCCTCGGCTCCGCCGACGCCCGGGCCCTCGACCTCACCGGGCTGCGGCTGCATGCCGCCGGCCCCGCCGGCCCCGCCGGACCCGCCGCCCACGACGGCCCGCGCACGCCGCCCCCGCCACCCGGTACCTGGGTGCTGTCCGCGGGCGAACGGACCGTGGCCGTCCTCGGACGGGACACGGCGCCGGCAGCCGTTCCCGCCGACGGCCGCGAGACGCTGGTGTGGGCATGGTGGCTCGACCCGGCGGCGGCGCACCCCGCGCCCGGGACCGGCCCGGAGCCGGACACGGACGAAGCCCCTGCCGTACGAGGGCACGACCCGCAGTCCTGCGATCGCGCGGTGGCCCGCCTGGTCCGGCTCGTCACCGACTGGGCGGGCGGCACCGTCACGGTGGCCGGCCGGGCCGGCGCGGCGGCACCCGCCCCGCGCGTTCTGCGCCCGGACGCCGACGCACTGCGCCGACTGGTCGACCCGGACATCGACCTGGAGACGCTGACCTCCCTTCTGGCCGCTGGCGGAACGGCAGTGGCGCCCCCCGGGGAAGGCAACGCCGCGCTGCAGGTCACGGTGCCCGCCGCGCGCCCGGACCTGGACCGTGTCCCCGCGCTGGCCGGTGAGGCCGCCCGCGTCCGGGGATACGGGACGCTGCCGCGCCGCCTGCCGCCCACCTCGGCGGGCCCGTGGCCGGACCGGGCACGCCTGCTGCGGGGCGGCCTCGCCGCCGCCGCGCTGCGGCGGGGACTGCAGCAGGTCGTCTCACCGGTGCTGCTGCGCTCCTCGGAGCCGCTCACCACGGTCGGTACGCCACCGGGGGCGGAGCCCATCACCGTGCACGGGCGGGCCGGGCTGCGCGACATGCGGGTGCGCGGCTCCCTGCTGCCGGGCCTGCTCGGCGTTGCGGGCCGGTCCCTGCGGCAAGCGGGTGCGGCCCACCTGTTCGAACTCGGCCAGGTACCGCTGTCCGCCGCGTACGGCGACGAGTCCTGGCGGTTCGCCGTCGTCCTGAGTGGATCCGCCACGCCCGCGTCGCTGGTGGAACCCCGACCGCGGACCGTGGGCTTCGCCGATCTGAACGGCCTCTTGCGGACCTTGGCCGGCGCGGCTGGCCACGAAGCGCCGGAGCTGACCCCCCGGCCCCATGCGGAGTTCGCGGCCGGCGCCTCGTTCGCCGTCCGTGTACGGGGCACCACGGTGGGCCGGGCAGGACTGCTGTCCGAGGGGGCCTCGGCCCTGATCGACGCTGCGGGGGAGCGGGTGTTCTGCGCCGAACTGGACCTCGACGCGCTGGGCGGCCGGACTCCGGTCCCGGCGACCGTGCGGCTGCCGGATCCGCTCCCCCTGCCCGCGTTCAACGTGAGCGTCGTGGTGCCCGAGGCCGTGTCGGCCGGCGAGGTCGTGCAGGTGGTGGCCGAGGCCGGCGGTACCGAGAACCGGCGGGTCGCCGTGAAGGACCTGTTGCAGGGCGGACGGGTGCCCGCCGGGCACCTCTCGCTCACCGTGCGGGCGGAGTTCGTCCGCACGGACGACGGCCCCCTGCGGCAGGAGCGGCGCCGCCGCCGGGAAACGGTGCTGCGGGCGCTCGCCGAACGGGGGTGGAGCGGGCGATGAGGGAAGAGGACTCGCAGGGCCGTGAGCGCGCCGAGGACGTGGTCGAGCGCTTCACCACCTGGCTGCGCGCCGACACGTTCACCTGCCTGGGAGCACGGGCGGCGCTTCACCGCGGTGAACTGGAGACCGGTGTCTACGGGGCCCTGGGCGACCGTGAGGGCCTGCACCGGCTCTGCACGGACCTCGGACGGTTCATCACCGGCCGGCTGACGAGCGCCGGACGCTTCCATTCCTTCGCCGCCATCTTCACGGGGTCCGATCCGGCGGACGAGGAGACGTTCGAGCAGCTGCTCTGGCAGCAGCTGGGCGCGCTCCACCGGGCCGACCGCGTCGAGAACCCGTGGGCTTCCGACATCTCGAACGATCCACGCAGCCCCCGGTTCGGGTTCAGCTTCGGCGGCCACCCGTTCTTCGTCATAGGCCTGCACCGCCGCGCATCGCGCATCTCACGGCGCTTCGCCCATCCCACCTTGGTCTTCAACTCCCACCGGCAGTTCGCCGAGCTGAAACGCACCGGCGTCTACCAAGGAATGCAGACGAAGATACGCAGCAAGGAAAAGGCACTGCAGGGTGATGTGAACCCCATGCTCGCCGAGCACGGCGAGGTCTCCGAAGCACGGCAGTACTCCGGGCGCGCGGTTCCGCCGGAGTGGACGTGCCCGTTCGACCGGCAGGAGTGAACGGCCCGCGCGACCGGCCGGACCCGCACCGAGTGGTCCACCTCGGAGCCGTGCGGTCGCCCCCGCCCCGAAGAGCCGGCTCCCGCCGAGCCGGCCGACTGACACACAACCCGGTCCGACCTGGTCCGACGTGGGCTTGACCGAGTATATTCACTCGCTCTGTCCCGTGGTCAGTCACAATGAAGGGGAAAGCCGTCATGGCGGAATCGCAGGCTCTGGGGTCACGGATCCGCCAGCTGCGCCGGGCGGCGGGCCTGTCGCAGATGGACCTGGCCGGCAAGGAGCTCTCCCCGAGCTACATCTCGTTGCTGGAAGCCGGCAAGCGGACCCCTTCGCCGGAAGTCCTGGAGCAGATCGCCGCCCGCCTCGGCTGCCCGCCCGAGCACCTGCTGGAACTGGTGGCGACCGAACGGCCCGACACCCTGCAGGTCGAGCTGCGTTACGCGGAGATCAGCCTGCGCAACGGCGACCCGAAGACCGCCCTGGACACCTTCTCATCGGTCCGTGACGCGGCCGCCGCGGGAGGGAAGGACGCCATCCGGCTCTCCGCCGAGTACGGCGTGGCCCAGGCTCTGGAACACGACGGCCGGCTGGAGGAGGCCGCCGAGCGCTACCAGGCGCTGCTGGAGCACTCCGGGTACGGGCAGTCCCTGGTCCCGCGGCTCGCGGTCGCGGTGGCACTGTGCCGCTGCCACCGCGAGATGGGCGATCTGGCGCACGCGGTCGACCTGGCCACCAGCACTCTGGAGGAGGCTCGCAAGCTCCGGCTCACCCCGACCGTGCTGGGCGTGGAACTGCTGGCCACGCTCGTCGGACTGCACTGCGAACGGGGCGATCTGCACCGCGCCGCCGCTCTGGCCCGGACCGCCATCGAGGAGGCGGAGGGGATCAGCGACCGCAAGGCCCTGGGCGCCGCGTACTGGAACGCCGGAGTGGTGGCGCACCGCAGCGGCGCATCCGCCGACGCCCTGCTGCTGCTGGAACGCGCCCTGGCCATCTACTCCGAGGGCGACGACGCCCGTGCCCTGTCCCGGCTGCGCAACGCGTACGCCTCGGTGCTGATGCAGTCGGAGACCGGCGACATCGCGGAGGCCAAGGCGCAGCTGACCCGCAGCGCCGAGGCCCTGGCCGAGCACGGCAGCACCGTCGACATGGCCTACTGCGAGACCTCGCTCGCCCGCGCCTGCCTGCTGGAGTCCGACGCCCGCCAGGCCGAGCGGCACGCCCGGCGGGCGCTGGAGCTGTTGGGCTCCGGGCACCGGCTGGAGACCGCACGGACCCTCCTGGTGCTGGCGGGCGCCCAACTGCAGCTCGGCGACGCGGCGGCGGCCGAGGCCGGCTGCGAGCGGGCCGCGCTCCTGCTGGAGGCCTCGGAGGCGGACCGACAGGCGGCTTCCGCGTGGAACGACCTCGGCGAGCTGCTGGAGCGCTCCGGGCGCACCGACCGGGCCGTGTGGGCCTACCGGCAGAGCCTGCGCTGCCTCGGCCAGCGGAGCAGCCTGCTCCCGGCCACGGGCGAACCGGTCGCCGAAGGGGCATCCGCCGCCACCGGGCCCGCTGATCAACACGGCTCGGCGCGGACGTAGATCTGCTGCTGATCCTCTGTTGATCGCAGGCGTCTAACGTCGGAGGAGAAAGGGCCGGGACGAGGCGGCAGCCCCCTCAAGACCACCTCTTCCCCGGTTCACACCCCCCGACGAAAGTAGCGCTCCGCATGTCGCACGCCTCCAGCCGCCCCACCGGTGTCCCCGACCCCTACGGAGCCGTCACCGGCCCGTTGTCCCGCCGCACCGTCCGCGCGGTGGTCCTGGCCCTGCTGCTGGCGCTGTGCCCCGCCCAACTCACCCTCGCGTCGACGGCGGAGCGCCACGACGCGCTCACCGCGTTCCAGAGCGCCCTGCTGGAGCGCGACGTCCCCCTGTGCTGCTGACGCGATCCGTCGGCAGCACTCCCCACCCCTCAACCACCCGCCCACCGGCAGACCGCCGGTGGTGAACGTCAAGGAGGACCCCCATGTCCAAGCTGCCCCGCGCCCGTGCGGCCCTCGGTCTGACGCTGCTCGCCGCGGCCGCCCTGGGCACGATCGCACTCGGCCCCGCCGGCCTCGCACCCACCCACATGCAGGCGGACGAGCACACCACCGTCGTGGCCGACGTCAACAACACCGGATCGGGTTTCAAGCCGCCGGCCGTGCAGATGTGATCCACAGCTGACGGACGGCCGTCCGGCGGAGCGGGCACACCCCACGCCCCGGGCGGCTGCCCCACGTCCTACCGCCCGAGATCCCCGTCCCCCGTGTGACGGGGCCCGCGGTCAGTCCAGTCCGGCCAGTAGCTCCGCCACGTCGGCCGCGTCCGGCAGCCCGAGGCGGGCGAAGACACCGCGGGCCTGCTCGAACTGGTCCCTGGCCCGGCGCGTCTCGCCCAGGTCGGCCAGTGCCCGCCCCATGGCGACCGAAGCATGCGCCCGATCCCGGTCCGAGCACGCCTCCTCGCAGCGCTGGACCGCCGCGGCCGCGTGCTCCGCCGCCTCCGGCACCCGCCCGGTACGTCGCAAGGCCTCCGCCAGCTGGTACAGCACCTGTGCCTCCCGCTCCCGCAGCCCGGCCGCCCGGCACACCGTCAGGGCTTCGCCGTAGCGGACCACCGCCTCCTCGAAGCGGCCCAGTCCGTGCAGGGCCAGGCCGAGTACGTAGAGGGCATAGGCGGCGCCGACGTGGTCATCCAGCTCGCGCATCAGCGACAACGCGCGCTCACAGGCGGGGATCGCCTCCTCGGGCCGCCCGCTGCGCACGCGGGCCAGCGCCGCGTTGACGGTCGTCGCCGCGGCGCCGGAGCGGTGACCCAAGGTGTGGGCCAGCGCGATCGCCTCGTCGTAGCAGACCGCCGCCTCCTCGAAACGACGGAGGAACTGCGCCACCAGACCGAGGTCGTTGAGGGCCTGGCGGAGCGTGTAGACGTCCCCCGCGGCACGGGCCGCCTCGACGGACAGCCCGGCGTGCCGCCCCGCGTCCTCGATCCTGTCCGCGCGCAGCGCGATGCCTCCGCAGAGCATCCGTGCCCGTCCTATGGTCCTCCGGCAGCCGGTCAGTTCCGCGGCTTCGGTCAGCGCCAGTGCCACGGGGGCCATCCGTTCGTACCAGACGGCGGGGGTGAACGGGCTGACCGCGAGCAGCATGTCGACCGCACTGCCGATCCGGTCCCCGGCCGTGTCCGGCAGGCGCAGGGTGACGGTGCTCAGCGCGGCCGCCACCAGCCCGTCGATCTCGGCCGCCACCCAGGCACGGGCGGCGTGCACGTCGCGGAACTCCAGACCGGCCGATTTCAGCGGTCCGAACGCGTTCGCCACCGCGTCTCCGGGGATCGCGTGCGGGAACGCGCTGGAGGCCGTCGCCAGCAGGAAGTCCAGCAGCCTGTCTCGGGCTTCCGCCGCCTCCCCCGGGTCGTGCGACTCCGCCCGCTGCCGGGCGAAGACCCGCACCAGTTCGTGGTAGCCGTAGCGGCCGGGCTTCGTGGACTCCACCATCGCGGCATCGGTCAGCGACTCCAGCAGATCCTCCGCCGTCGGCTCGTCGACGCCCAACGCGGCCGCCGCGGCTGGCACCCCGATGTCTGCCGAGCCGGCCAGCGCGACCAGTCGGAACGCCCGCGCCTGGGCGACGGTGAGCTGTTGGTAGCCCAGTTCGAAGACGGCGTCGATGGCGAGCGTGCCGATCTTCAGTTCGGCGATGCGCCGCTGCTCGTCCGCCAGGCGCGCGGTCAACGTCGCCGCCGTCCAGGAGGGCCGGGCCGACAGCCGGGCAGCCACGATCCGCACCGCGAGCGGCAGGTGACCGCAGGCCTCGACCAGCCTCAGGGCGTCCTCCCGCTGCGCGGCGAGCCGTTCCCGGCCGATGATCGCAGCGACCAGCTGCAGCGCCTCGTCGGTGCGGAACGGCTCCAGCAGGAGCTGGGACGTCAACGGAAGGTCGAACATGGGCGATCTGCCGGTGATGACGACGGCGCAGCTGGGAGATCCGGGGATCAGCTCGCGGACCTGGGCCGCGTCCCGGGCGTTGTCCAGGACGATCAGCAGCCGTCGCCCGTCGACCAGGGACCGGAAGAGCCTGCCGCGGTCCTCGACGCCGTCGGGCACCTCGTCCTCCGGGACGCCCAGCGCCGCCAGGAACCCGGCCAGGACGAAGCCCGGTTTCGCCGGATCGGGTCCGTTGCCCCGCAGGTCGGCATGGAGCTGGCCGTCGGGGTAGTGGGCACGGGCCCGATGGGCGACGTACAGGGCGAGGCAGGTCTTGCCGACGCCCCCCATCCCCGCGGCGGCCAGCACGACCGGCGTCCGGCGCACCGGTTCGGAGAGCAACGCGTGCCAGACGTCCACCTGATCGCTTCGGCCCACGAAGTCCGGTGCGTCATAAGGGAGCTGGGCGGGCACCGGCGGCGTGCTGGAGGACGCCGCCCCTTCGGCCGAAACCCTGCGCGAGCCGTCCACGGTGTCTTCGGGCTGCGGCCGGCCCGCGCCCTCGGTGCCGTCGGCGTCCGTCTGCCCCACCGGCGGTGGTGACGCCGTCGGCCGCGTCGGGCCGGACCTGGCCGGCGCGGGATCCCCCGTGAGGATACGACGGTGCACCTCGGTCAGTTCCGGACCGGGCTCGATGCCCTGCTCCTCGATCAGCAAGTCCCGCACCCGGCCGAACACGGCGAGGGCATCGGCCTGACGCCCCGCCTGGTGGAGCGCGCGCATCAGCAGGCCGTGGGGGCGCTCCCGCAGAGGATGCGCCTCGGTCAATTCGACCAGATCCGGTATGGCCGAGCGGTCCCGGCCCAGCGCCAGGGCGAGCTCGAAGTGCTCCTCGCATAAGGTCAGCCGCAGCTCGTCCAGCCGGACGCGCTGCCGCTCCGCGAACGGCCCCGGCACCCCGGCCAGCGGCTCCGCCTGCCAGAGGTCCAACGCCTGCGCGAGCAACCGCGCGCCCTCCGCCGTCCTGCCGCCGGCCGTGGCGCGCGCGGCCGCGGCCGCCAGCTGCTCGGCACGGTACAGGTCCAGCGCCCCGTCGGACACCGTCAGCCGGTAGCCGTCGCCGGCCAGCTCCAGGACGGTCGGCGCGGTGCCCTCCGGCTGCAGCAGCTTCCGCAGCCGCCAGACGTAGGTACGGACGGTGGTCACCGCCCGGGCGGGCGGCGCGTCCCCCCACAGCGCCCCGATGATCTGTGCCATGGAGACGGGCTGGTTGGCACGGAGCAGCAGGAGCGACAACAACGCCTGCTGCTGCGGTGGTCCAACGCGCAGCTCGACGTCCCCCCGGTACGCGCGCACCGCGCCCAGTATCTCGAAACGGAATGCTCCGGGCACCCGGTGACTCCCCTCGCAACGGCCAGTAGAGCGAACGCACAGGATCGCTCGCAGACACCTGCAAGATGGAATTCCCCGCGTCATGGATCCAACTTTCCGACGATTTTTCGCCGCCCTGAGCCCAGGCGGACGGCGGGACTCCGAGAGCCGCTGCGCGTCGCGCGCCGAGGAGGAGTCGCTGCCCCGTGCAGGCGTGCGGCGCAGCGGCAGCTGGAGTTGGAGTTGGAGTGGGATTTGGAGTTCGAGCGGGCCCTCTTCGGGGCGGTGGGGTCAGCGGCCCAGCGCGCCGCGCAGGGTGATCCCGTACCGGGTGCGCAGGCGGCGTACCTCCCAGGCCGAGAGCGCGGTCACCGACAGGGGGCCGCCGAGGAGGAAGGTGTAGAGCACCTCCGGCGGTGCGGCGACGTCCGGGCCGTTGAAGAGCTGGAAGGCGAAGAGCGACCACACCAGCAGCGGCGAGAGGAGCGCCGGGAGCAGCTGGTGGACGTCCGAGGCGCGGAAGCAGGAGGCCACGCAGACGTAGGCCGCGATGATCGTGTACGGGATCGAGACGATCAGCACGACGAGGGCGAGCAGCCAGCCGATGATGAGGGTGATGAAGCTGAACAGGGAGCAGAGGATGCCGCGGCCGACGATCGCGGAGTAGAAACCCATCAGGTCCTCCCCGCCGACGAGGTCGCCCTTGACGGTCGTGAGGGACAGCCAGATCAGGGCGGGCCCCAGGGCGAGCGCCAGCATGCACACCAGCGGCCCCAGCAGCCGCCTGGCGAAGTCGCGGCGCCGTTCGGGGGTGCCCGCTATGAGGAAGGCGGCGATGCCGACGAGGCTTCCGACCAGCAGGACGGCGCAGGCCATGCCGAGTTCGACGAGCTTGCCGAGGACGAACTCCTCCCGCCCCGAACTCAGTGGATAGGCCACGACGAGCCACACGGCGGCGACCATGCCGAGGAGCGTCCGCCCGATCTGCATCATGCCGACGAGCCGGTCGTCCGGACGCTCGTCCAGTCCGGGTGCGTGATCGCCCATGCAGGCGTGGAAGAACGCGTTCACCGCGCCGAAGGGTCCCGCCCCATCACTGCCGACCTGCGGCCTGACCGTGCTCACTCGCTGCTCCCCCGGGTCCTGCGCGACTCCGCGCGGCGGGTTTCCCCCGCCGCGAACGCCGAACACCCTAACGGATCTTGAACTCACGACCGTCCGGGGAGCCGGCCGTCTCCCGCGACGCGACGCGTTCCCGGGCAACCGGGCGGGCCGCGGCGTCATCGACGGGCACGCGTCAGATCTCCGTTCGGGGGCAAGCGCGCACCATGACGATGGACTCGGCTCCCGACACCCACGCGGCCCTCCCGTGCCCCGGGCTGGTGACGCCTTCGTCATGCGCGTCCTCTGACCGCTCGGTCCCGTCGGACGCGCCTCGGTCGCCGGGGCCGCCCCGGCTGGTGTCCTGGAGCCAGAACCGCCGTGGTCGAACGGTGCCCTGGGGCTGACCACGCATGAGGACGGAAGACGGCGAGCGGTCCCGGGCGACGGGCCGACAGAACGGACGGATGTATGCGAACCGTGGGCGTGGAAGAGGAACTGCTGCTGGCGGACGCGGACACGGGTGAGCCGCTGGCCGTGTCGAGCGTGGTGCTCGCCGCGGCAGACCGGTCCGCCGCAGGACCCACCACCGACCCGGGCGGCGACGGCCATGCGTTGGAGTCGGAGCTCCAGGAGGAACAGGTCGAGTTCGCCACACGTCCGGTGACGGAGATGGGCGAGCTTCAGGAGGAGATCGTCCGCCACCGCTCGGAGGCGGCACGGCACGCGGCAACTGCCGGGGCGGTCGTCGCCGCCTTGGCCACGTCACCGCTCCCGGTCCGACCCTCGATGTCGCCGGGACGCCGCTACGAGTGGGTGGCACGGCAATTCGGCCTGACCGCCCAGGAACAGCTCACCTGCGGCTGTCACGTCCACGTGTCCGTGGAGTCGGACGAGGAGGGCATCGCGGTCCTGGACCGCATTCGCCCCTGGCTGTCCGTGCTCACCGCGATGAGCGCGAACTCGCCGTTCTGGCAGGGCGAGGACACCGCTTACGCCTCGTACCGCAGCCGGGTGTGGAACCGGCTCCCCTCCGCGGGCCCCACCGATGTCTTCGGGTCCGCCGACCGCTATCACGCCGAGGTGGGAGCCATGGTCGAGTCGGGCGTGCTGCGTGACAAGGCGATGATTTACTTCGACGCGCGGCTGTCCGCCTCCTATCCCACGGTGGAGGTCAGAGTGGCGGACGTCTGCCTCCACGCGACGACGCCCGTCCTCCTGGCCGCCCTGGTGCGCGGGCTCGTCGAGACAGCGGTCCGCTCCTGGCGGGCGGGCGAACCACCAGCCCGGTTCAGCACCGGCCTGTTGCGGATGGCCAATTGGCAGGCCGCCCGGTCGGGCCTCGACGGGCCCGTGCTCAACCCGGTGTCCATGCTGCCGACCGCGCCGGTGGCGGCGCTGGACGCGCTGTGCCGACACGTCGGGCCGGCCCTGGCGGATGCCGGTGACATAGACCTGGTCCGGGCCGGGATCGCCGAGCTGGTGGAGCGCGGCAACGGGGCGCGCATCCAGCGGGAGCTGCTGCGTTCCGAGGGGTCTTTGGCGGCCGTCGTCCGGGAGTGTGCGCGGATCACGACGCGCGGAACCGGCTGACGTCCGGGCGAGTACCAGTGGATCTCGGCCGTTCCGTCGACTCCACGCACCGGACACGCTCGGCGTCGATGTTCTGGGGCTACGTGGCTGCACGCAGCCCCAGAATCGCCGCGTTCCTCCGGCGAGCACAAGGCTCTGCGAGACCTCCATGCGGCTCGCTGTGGAGGCGGACGGCCAAGGCCCGGTCGTCGCAGGGACTTGGCACGTGGTTCGCGGAGCCGCGGTCATTGCCGCTCTGGCACTCGCGGGGCACTCCCTCTGGAGCCGGAGGCGGCCGGCGCCCTCACTCCGAGGTCCCGGACACGTAGGACGCCAGAGGCAGCCGCGCGTGGGAATGACGCAGAAACGCCCCGACGACCCGAGAGCTGGGGGGGCCGTGCTCCTGCGTCGGCCGGGTATCGCAGCTCGACCCTTGTCCTTCGCGAGCGGGCCCGATCGAGGGGGCCGGTGGGTGGACTGTCGTAGCCCGCTCCTAGAGGCTCTCATCGTGGTGTGCGGCGAGCTCACCGCTCACGCTACGAGAAGGAAGGAGGCCCGGCAGCAGCTGGGCCCTGCGGCCGCACCGCCGCAGCCGGCGCGTGGACGTCGAGACTCGGGCTGGGGGCGCGGGCCGCGACCGGTCAGTTGAAGCGGTGCCCCTGGACCAGTACCGTCCGCTTTCCGTTCGGCAGGAGCAGGCGGTACTTCTTGATGCCCTCGTAGCGGCGGCCGACACCGAAGAAGGTCAGTCCGGCGATGAATCCCACGGCGACGAGGGGCACGAGAACGGCCATGGGGTTCAGCGAGGTGTCGTTCTCCTCCCGGACCTGGCCCCCGAGCTGGAAGGCCATGGGGAGCGTGACGAGCAGCGAGAGCAGCAGCAGCCACCCGATCGTCAGGTAGATCAGGCGCTTGCGCCGGGCCTTGGCCACGCTCTCGACGGTGGCGACGAAAACCTTCTGGCACCGCGGGCATTCGAAGGCGATCGACTCCTCGCCCTTCTGCGGCCGGCGCATCTCCGGTGACGAGAGCGTGGCCACGCTCCAGTTCACCGTGGTCACACCCGCTCTGTTCTCCACGCTGACCCTGCACCCGACGCTCAGGGCATAGCGATGATCCAGCGCCAACTCGTCCACCCCCGACGGTTCCCCACCCAGCCCCCGCGCGAGCCGTGGGAGCAGCCGGAGCGTACCGCCGTTCCCGACGCTCCGGACCTTCCTTGACGCAATTGGGCGCCATGCGGAAAGGGCGCGGCAGGTGGTTCGGGTGCCCCGCACGTCCGCCCTTCCACGTCACTCGGGCCGGGCGCGCACCACCGCAGCGCCGCTGACGCACCTGTCACGATCCTTCCGACACGGCCCGGCCCTCCCCCGCACGGCGGTCGCAGCCGCTGGCCTGTCAGATCCGGTGCCTAGGCTGAAGCAGAGAGTCGATCAAGGAGCAGGGCAGTGCGGATAGAGCGTCACCAGGTGGGCGAGCCGATCGTTTCGGCGGCACGCGAGGACTTCACGAACCGCATCGGGGGGCAGGTGCGGTCCATGTCGCGGGCCGGCCGGATGGCCACCTATGAATGGCAATCGATCGCGGAGGAGTTCCTCGACTACCTGGGCGCCCTCTCCGTCGAGACACCCGACCTCGACACCCCGGAGGCCAAGGCCGCCCTCAAGGACGCCTCCGAAGCCGCGGCCGGCGCCGTCGCCTACGCCGCCTACCACCCGCACTGCACCTTCCAGGTCTTCCTGGAGTACGTGAACTTCGGCATGAGCTACGACCCGGGCGAGGACGCCCCCGAGGAGAGCGTCACGCCCGGGGACTGGATCGACGCGCTCTGCCTGTCGGTCGTCAGGGACAGGGCCAAGTGGCACGGCGAGGCCTTCCACTTCGCCCGGCAGAAGTTCGCCGAGCAGGCGAAGGGAACGCCCGTCGGCGAGCTCGCCACGGGACTGATGGCCGTGGTCCTGGACGACGCCGGCGACGACGAGGAGTACCCGCCGAGCGCACGGGCCAAGCTCGCCGCCGTCGACGCGGCCCTGATCCGCATCCACACCCGCGCCGAGGCGACCGGCGAGCCCCTCCCGGACCACCCGGGCACCGCGGCGCTGCGCACGCTGCGCGCCCTGGCCGCCGAGGACCGGGAGGCCTTCGACGCTGCGCTGGCCGACCTCCTGGCCAGGGAGACCGCCCTGCACGGCCCCTCCGCCTCCCCGAGTTCTCTTCTCCCGCTCGTCCCCATCGCCCTTGCCGCGCTCGCGTACCGGACCCTGGGGTGGGCGCCTGCCGTCCACACCGACTACCTCCCGCACGCCCTGGTCACCGGCTTCGAGACCCGAGGCCCGCGGGTCGCGGGGTTCGGCCGTGACCGGCGGCCGGACGCGGTCGCCGCGTTCGCCGCCGGCCCACTGGTGGTGGAGCGGCCGCCCTGCGAGCGGACCGTGCACCCGCAGACCGAGGCCATGTACGAGGAGAACGTCCGGGAGGCGCTCACGCCCGCCGACGGGCAACCCCTCGAGGTCTGGCGGCTGGCCAGCGTGATGGGCGATCAGGAACGCCTCTTCAAGTGGCGCGCAGGAGACCCCGGCGGTAGCACGGGCGCCCAGCTCGCGACCCTTCGGCTGGCCTCCCAGATGGGGGCGGCCCTGTTCCGTATCGCCCTGGCGGAGCCTGGCACCGAGGCCGAGGTGACCATCGGCGGTCGCACGCTGCGCTACGCGGCCGAGCGGGACGAGGAAGCCGGCGCCGGCAGCTGGCAGAGGGCCACCGCCCTCGCCCTGATCACCGGCGTACGCGAGGACCTCGCCCCGCTCGTGCTCACCGGACCCGCTTTCGCCCGCTCGGACAGCTCGGCCTTCTCCGCGTACCGCGAGGCCCTCCACGCCTACCTGAAGGGCGCCGATCCCGAGCCGGCCGCGCAGCGGGCGCTGCAGCAGGCCGAACGGGCCAAGGACTGGGGCTTCGCCATGCCGCCGGCCGTGTTGCTGTCGCAGCTCGTGGAAGGCGACGAGGAAAGCTTCAACCTGGCCCTTGCCGACGCGCTCGAAGCCCACCGCGACTACTACCAGGTCGCCGACCGCGCCGATGATCCCGATGCTTCCGTCAACCTCGACGTCCTCGCCCTGGCCTGCCACGCCCGCCGCCGGGGCTGGGCCATACGCGTCGAATCCCCCTACCTTCCGCAAAGCCTCCTGCGGGCTGCTGAGCCCTTCTAGGGTCCGGTCCGCGGCACAACGCCCCTGCTGGCCGCTCCACCGGGGGATCGAGTGCGGGCCGACGCCGTCTCCTGTTCTTGCGCTACGGGCCCGTACGCCGGGCATCCGGGCCATGGGCCCTTCCCGTACGGAGGATATTTAGTGCAATAATGTACGAAGTGTACTTCGTATCCTTCGTCTCCGGAGGTCGGGCATGGATGACACCCCGGAAACCCGCGGGCGCCTGAGTCGCCCGCGGGTGCTCGCCGCGGCCGTCGCCCTGGTCGACCGGGAGGGCCTGGCGGCGCTGACCATGCGACGCCTCGCCACTGACCTGGGCGTCGAGCCCATGGCCATCTACCGGTACACCGCCGGCAAGGAGGCCCTGCTCGACGGCTTGGTCGAGGCTTTCTTCACCGAGGTCAACGACCAGTTGCGCACCTCGGCCGGCGAGTCGGCGGGTCCTGCCGACGCCGCCGCGTGGCGGGAGGAGTTGCGCCGTATTGCGCGTGCCTTCGCAGCGGTGGTGCACGCCCACCCCCAGCTCCTGCCCGTGGTAGCCACACGGCCGCTCTCCGTTCCGGTGGCCCGGCGCCCTGCGCCGGTGCTCCAGCTCACGGAGCACATCCTCGCCGTGCTCGCCCGTGCCGGCTTCGACGACGCCACTGCGCTCACCATCTACCGCACCTTCGTGGCCTGGAACCTCGGCTGCCTCCTCGTCGACAAGCGCCAGGTCGTCGACGACCCCGACGAGCCCGACCTCATGCTCCGCCTGGGTCTGCACCGACTCCCCGCCGCCCAGTACCCGCGGCTGCGTGCGCTCGTCCCGCGGCTCGCCGAGTACGACGACGAACAGGAACTGATCACAGGCCTCGACAGCCTGCTGAGCCGGATGCCGGAGGCGCCCCTTGACGCGTTCTACGGCGGAAGCGCACCCTGAAGATACGAGGTACACATCGGACATATCCATACGCGCTAGCCCCTGACGCTTGCGCGCGCCGTCGGCGGTAACGGCCCCGACACCCCTCGTGCCGGCCCGGCCCTGCTTGCTGATGTGAGCCCGACGAAGCCGAGGGAGGCCCCGTCATGTCCAGCGAGTACACGATCCTGCGCGTCCGGGTCACCGCCCGCGACCCCGACACCCTGCGCGCCCTCCTGCGCGAGGCCCGACCCGATGTCGGCGGGCGGGTCCGCCAAGCCGAGGACGGCAGCTGCACCATCGACGCCTACGTCACCCCCGAAGAGGCCGAGGCCCTCGAACGCGACGGCGTGACGGTTCACATCGTCGAGGACGCCACCGCCGTCGGGCGGGCCCGCCAGGCCGAGGTCGGCGAGGGGGACCGGTTCGCTCCAGAGGACGAGGTTCCGCAGGGGCTCGCCCTCAAGGTGAAGGACACCTAGGAGGGACGCCATGCCGTACCTGAACGTCGTCGAGGTCGAGTCCGGCGTGACCAGCCTGGCCGCCGCGTTCCCGGCCACGAGCAACCTCATCGAACTGCCCGAGCCCTCCGTCGAGGGCCGGACCTGCCACGCCCTGCGGGTCGGCACCCAGCGACGAGACCCCAAGGACGCCGTCGTCCTCACCGGCGGCTTGCACGCACGTGAGTGGGGAAGCTGCGAGATCCTCGTCAACTTCGCGGCCGACCTGCTGCACGCGCACCGCGGCGGCACGGGCCTGGCGTACGGGGGCACGCACTTCACCTCCGCCCAGGTGCGCTCGATCATCGAGGAACTCGACGTCGTGGTCTTCCCCCTCGTCAATCCCGACGGCCGGCGCTACAGCCAGACGGTCGACCCGGACTGGCGGCGCAACCGCAACCGGGCCCAGTCCGGCGGGGACCCGGCCTCCGTCGGTGTCGACATCAACCGCAACTTCGACTTCCTCTTCGACTTCGAGACCGCCTTCCACCCGCTCGCCCCGGTCCGGGTCTCGAACGACCCGGCCGACCCGAACCAGACGTACCAGGGCCCCGAGCCCTTCTCGGAGCCGGAGACGCGCAACGTCCGCTGGCTGATCGACCACTTCCTGCGCACCCGCTGGTACGTCGACGTACACAGCTACACCCAGGCCATGCTCTACGTCTGGGGTGACGACAACAACCAGTCGAACGATCCGGCCAGGAACTTCCAGAACCCGGCCTTCGACGGCAAGCGCGGACTGAAGAACGACCTGCTCTACGCGGAGTTCATCCCCAAGGCGGACGCCGACGACTCCGCCGTGCTCGCGGAGCAGTTCTGCAAGGCGCTCAGGGGCGTACGCGGCAAGGTTTACACCCCAAAGCCCGCTTTCGACCTCTACCCGACCTGCGGCACCAGCGACGACTACACGTTCGCGCGCCACATCGTCCAGCCGGGCGACGACAGGATCCTGGCGTTCACCGTCGAATGGGGGATGAGCTTCCACCCGCCGTGGCCGGAGATGGAGAAGATCATCCTCGACGTCGACGCCGGACTCGTCCAGTTCTGCCTCACCACCCTCACTCAGGGCGTTCAGTGAGCCACTGCAGGCCGCCCGCGTCCGTCCCCACAGCGGGACGGGCCGGTGACCTGGCCCCGGCCCGGTGGGACGTCAGGCGGCCCGGTCGTAGGAGAAGGAGTGCCGCCTAGGAGGCGAGCCGATATGACAGTGGAGCAGTTGTCACAGGTCGACATGGGTTTCCTGGAACAGATGGAGGATGCCGGTCGGCGCTACGCGACCCGTACCGCAGAGCGTGACGGCCACCTGGAGGCGCTCGAACAGCACGGCATCCTCCATGCCGACACCCAGGACCGGGTCAGCAACAGACTGAACCGTCTGGGCGTCGACTGGGCCATGGCCACAGCGGTCGAGCGGACACCGGCGACCGCCACGACCGGTACGAGCCTGGCTCTGGACGGCGAGCTGGTCAGCACCGACCTGCTGGTGCTCGAACGGTTCATGGGACGCAACGACCTCATCGGAATCGACTACCTCGAAGGCGGTTTCCTCGCCGCCCGCTCGGTCGGCCGAATAACCGTCCGGAGTCCCGGGTCGTCCCACACCGGCACCGGTTTCCTGGTGTCCCCCTCACTGCTGATGACGAACAACCACGTGTTGGGCTCCGCCGAGGAGGCGGCCGCCGGAGTCGTCGAATTCAACTTCCAGGCGGGCATGGACGGGCGGCCCCAGGTCCCGGTCGTGTTCCAGCTCGATCCGCAGAGCCTCTTCATCACCCACCGGGACCTCGATTTCACCGTGGTCTCGGTCTGCGAACGCTCCCGAGACGGTCAGCCGCTGGCAGCCTTCGGGAGTCTGCCGCTCAAGGAAGCTCAGGGCAAGGCCGTCATCGGCGAACTCGTCAACATCATTCAGCACCCCAACGGCGAGCCCAAGCAGCTCGCCCTGCGGGACAACCAGATCGTGGACGTGCTGGACGACTTCGTGCACTACTCGGCCGACACGGCGCGCGGCTCCTCCGGCGCTCCGGTGTTCAACGACCAGTGGGAGGTCGTGGCACTGCACCACGCAGGTGCGCCCCGCAAGGACCGCGACGGCAACGTGCTGGCCGTCGACGGAACCCGCTGGCATCCGAGCATGGGAGAGCACCGGGTGGACTGGAAGGCCAATGAGGGCGTGCGCGTCAGCCGCATCCTCGGCATGATCCAGCAGTTCCCGCTGTCCGGCGCTGCGGCGGCGCTCCGGGCGGAGCTGTTCGCGGCCGGCTCGTCACTGCGCCCCGAGGAGGTCTCGCCGCCGACGGTCCTGACGGGCCGCACGAACGGCGCCGCGCCCCAGAGCACGACGGTGGACCGGAGCGGTGAGCAGCATGCCACGACAGGATCCGTCCGCTGGAGCGTCCCCCTGCACATCAGCGTCAGTCTCGGCGCCGATGAGGCCCTGCAGCCCCGGGCCGCATCACCTGCTGCGGCACCCGTTGTGGCACCGGCTGCGGCACCGGCGCACCGTGCGGTCACCCCCTCGTACGTCGGCTCCCTGGCCGGAATCGGAAGCATCGACGGCCAGTCGCCCGCCGAGCGGGACCTGGCAGCCGCCCTGGTCAACCTCGCGGCCTTCAGCGCCCGCCCCTACTACGACGAGGCCGCGGACCTGACGGCACGCGACGCCTACTACGCGGGCATTCAAGCCAGCAACCCCACAGCCCTGCGCCTCGCACTCACCCAGCGTCTGGAGTCCACGCACGAGCGCCGGCCGGCGTACAAGCCGATGCGTCTGCTCTACCCGTGGGTGGATCTGCACCCCGACGAGAAACTCCACGGCATCTACTCGAACAACGGCTTCACCCCGGAGGAGCTCATGGCGGCCGACGCGGCGGTGGAGGCCGCCCGGATCGGACGCTGGCAGGAGTTCATGCTCCACGAGGGTGCGCCCGGCCGGGAGGCCATCGAGGCCGAGTTCGACCTCCTGGAGGCGGCGCTGCCCTTCAACTGTGAACACGTCGTGCCCCAGTCCTGGTTCGCCAAGAAGGAGCCGATGCGCGGGGACCTGCACCACCTCTTCGCCTGCGAGTCGACGTGCAACAGCTTCCGCGGGAACATCCCCTACTTCGACTTCCCGGATTTCGACGAGGCCGTTCGGCACGCCTGCGGACGCCTGGAGCCGGGGAAGTTCGAGCCCTCGGAGGGCAAGGGGCCGGTCGCCAGGGCCACGCTCTACTTCTTGCTCCGCTACCCCGGCAAGATCGGCGACGAGGCGCGCGAGCTCCAGCGGGCCGGTTTGGAGCTGCTGCTGAACTGGCACGGGGACCATCCGGTCGGCCTCTACGAGCAGCACCGCAACGCGGCGATAGCCGAGGTGCAAGGCAACCGCAATCCGCTGATAGACCACCCGGAGTGGGCCGAGCAGATCGACTTCGCAGGTGCCTGGCCCTGACCCGCGACGTCTGTCCGGAAACCGGAAGGTTGGGGCCGGCCGCGATCAGTGCCTGCTGTGGAAGCCGCCGTCGCGACGGTGGAACGGTGCCGGGCGTCGCGACGGTGGAACGGTGCCGGGCGGCTGCTGTCCCAGGGGTGGGGTAGCGTTTTCGATCATGCGTATGCCGCCGCCCCAACAGTCCCCCGGCCCCTACGGGCCGCCGCAGTCCCCGAATCCGTACGGCGGCCCCCACTACGCCCCGCAGTCCTTCCGGCCGCAGTACCCGGCACAGCCGTATCCAGGCCACGGGGCGTGGGGGCAGCCGCCGGTCGGCCCGCCGCAGCGCAAGTCCCAGCCCTGGAAGGTGATCGGGATCATCGCGGCCTCGGTGGCGGCGATCAGCGTCATCAAGGTGGCGACCGACATCTCAGCCAGGACGAGCGGAGCCGGATTCCCGAAGGCCGAGTACCGGCTCACCGTGCCGAAGACCCTCGTGGGCGGCAGGTTCGAACTGGTCCAGGACTTGTCGCAGTCCAAGGGAAAGGAAGGACTCCAGGGCACTCACAGCTCGAAGGTCCGCAACCCCCAGCCGGCCGTGGGCCAGTACACCTCCGGCTCGCCGGCCAGTCCGAGCGTGCTTGCCCTGTCGGGGATGTACGGCCAGTTCAAAGACCCGGCGCAGGCCCGCAGGAAGATGCTGGCCGGCGCCGCGGACGCCGAGGGCGCAACCCTGGCGGTCCCCGCCCGGGACGTCACACCCGTCGGCTCGGGCATCACGCTGAGCTGCCAGGTGCTGACGTACGAGGACGGCGGCGCCACCTCCACCCTGCCGATGTGCGCCTGGGCGGACGAGAACACGAGCGCCGCGGTCGGCCTCGCCACCCCCGAGACAGCACAGCAGGCCCCCGGATCGGTCGAACTCGACAAGATCGCCGAGATCACGCTCAAGGTCCGGGCGGAGGCGCGGCAGCCGATCGACTGACCGCCGGCTACGCGGCGGCCTCCGCCCGGCGTGGGCACGTCATCCGCCCTCGGCGTCCTCGGTCTCCCAGCGCAGGAGGTCGCCCGGCTGGCATTCGAGCACCTCGCAGAGCGCGGCGAGCGTCGTGAAGCGCACCGCCTTGGCGCGGCCGTTCTTGAGTACCGACAGGTTGGCCGGCGTGATCCCCACACGGTCCGCGAGTTCGCCCACGGACATCTTCCGTTTGGCCAGCATCACGTCGATGTCGACGGCGATCGGCATCAGATCACCCCGTCCAGCTCGGCCTGCATCTGCGTCGCTTCGGCATCACGCGCGACGGCCTGGGCGAGCAGCATCCGCATCACGAGCACGATGAGCGCGACCCCCAGGACGGCCAGGCCGATCCCGCCCATGATGACGGTGACGCCCGGGTCGTCGCGCTGGCCGGGCGCGTTGAGGACCGTGACCGCGAACCACAGGAGGGCAGCCGCCACGATCGAGCCGATCACCGTGTCCACGTAGCGGAAGGCGGCGTGGGAGAACACGGTTCCGCGTCGCACCATCGTCACCAGCCGCCATACGCAGACCAGGGCGACCTGGGCCGTCACCATGCCCAGGATCACGATCAGGCGCAGCGGGGTCAGCGGGAGCGACCCGTCCTCGGGGTCCGTGGCCAACGCCCACACCATCAACGCCTGCACGAACACGGTGCCGGCGAGCACCACCGCGAGCACGGCTCGCAGCGCACCCGTTGTCAGCTTTCCCATAGCCCACCCTTCCATCGAGTTGCGATGGAAATCTATCGAATATCGATAGATGAAGGCAAGGGGTGGGACTGCAGGTGGGCACCCGAGAGCGTTCGCCCCGCCGGCGATTCCTCGATCGGCGGGGCGGGGGTGGGGGCCGTGCCGTGAACGATCGTCGAGTGCCGCCACGGTGAACGGAGCCGCAGATGACTCGCTCCCGCACAGAAGGCCTACCGCAGCGGCAACTCGCCTCCACCCGTGCGGCTCCGTCCCTACGCCACCGTGTGCGGCACCCAGACCGCGGCGTGGAAAGGACCGTTGGCGGTGAACGGGTCAGGGGGCGGAAGCGCTGCACTGCCTGCGATGACGCCGTGACAGTTGACCTGGGTCGCGGAGGAGTTGCGGCCTCCGAGGGAGGCCAGGTAGGTGAAGTCACCGCTGTCGACGCGGGCGACGAAGGCGAAGGAGTTGGGGGCGAAGTTGTCACCGACCATGAGGTTCCCGGCGATCTGCTTGACCTTGGTGACACCACGCCCGGTGCCGATCACGGCACTGGTGTGCGTCTTGAGGTCGAACGAGCTGGCGAGCAAGCCGTCGCCGCCGACGACGGTGCTCCCGCTGACCAGCTGCGCGGTCAGGAAGCGGGACCCCAGGTCCGTGCGGGTGCCGGTGCGGAGGTCGTAGGCGTATCCGGTGAGGCCGTTGCCGGCCGTTCGAGACTGGCCGACCACGGTCGAACCGCTGACGTCGTTGGCCGTGCTGGAGCTTCCGCCGAGGGTGCCGAGATCGGTCATCGTCCGGGTTCGGAGGTCGTACGCGAACCCGTGCGTCGTGGTGGCAGGCGCGTTCGGCAGGGATGAGCTCCCCACGACGACCGCACCGCTGACGGCCGCCCCGGTGCTGTGGCCCGACGGGCCGGCGAGGCTGCCGAGATCGATCATGGTCCGGGTGCGCAGGCTGTACGCGAACGCGTGGGTGACCACGTCGCCGGCCAGCGACGACGTCCCCACCACTGTGTCACCGTTGATGCCGGTGATGTGGGTGCTGCTGCCGCCGAGAGTGCCGATGTCGACGAGCTTGCGCGTCCGGAGGTCGTAGGCGAATCCATGAGTCGGGCCGTCCGCGGAGAGGTCTGACTCCCCTACGACGTGATCCCCCTCCACGCCGGTCGCCCGGCTGGAGTGCCCCAGCGTGCCGAGATCGGTCATGGTGTGCCCGCGCAGGTCGTATGCGAAGGCGTGTTCGGCCGCGTCGCCGCTGGTCAGTGAGCTCCCGACGACCGTGCTGCCGTGGATGGCGGTCGCCTTGCTGCGGGTACCGCCCAGGGTGCCGAGGTCCTGCACGCTGTACCGTACGGGCGCCGCCGCCGACTCGGCCGACGACGTGTCAGCCCCGTACGCCGGCCCGGCGCCCACGGCGAGCAGGCCCGCGGCGACCAGAATCCGGGCACGTAATCGCATGCGCATGATGCCCCCTGAAGTTGATCGATCGAGACTTGCACGGTTCGGCAGACCGCTGTGCCCTCCCCGAGCACGGGCCGACCGACCGCATGGTGCACAGCTCTCACTTGTACGGCAGTTCCGATCGACCAAACAGGAGGCGGTCGGCCACAAGTACGGCGTTCGTCCCACCGTGTCCCCGACGGGGGTCCCGCTCGCGGCTGCGGCTGCCGACCTGGTGCGCCCGCGCCGTGCGGGTGGGTGGCGTGCCGTCCGCCCTCCCGGTCACTTCGGGGTGATCGTGAACGGTTCCCACTTCAGGCCCGCCACGCAGCCGGTGTCGGGCGCGGTCGGACGGGTGAGGAAGGATGCCAACACCTTCTGGGCGCAGGGCGACTGCGGGACGACCCAGTGCCCGATGCCGGGAACCTGCACGGTGGTCGACCGGGGCAGCGTACGAGCCGTCTTCTGCGCCCAGCTCGCCCCGGTCTTCATGTCGAACGTCCCGTTGAAGAAGAGCGTCGGCACCGAGCTGACAGGAGCCACCCGCTGCATGGCGGTGCGGTCCGGGACGTCCCAGACACGGCACACCTGCTCCTGGAAGGCCAATTGGGGCGCCTGGGCCAGGACCGGGTCCGGCCAGCCGGGGAAGGCGCGGCGGCCGGCGGCCAGCACGTCGGACGGCGAGTGGCCCGGCACCCACTCGCTGCACACCACCGAATTCGTCAGACCGTGCGCGGTCTGGCCCTCGACCTGGACGGAGCCGGCGGCGCGGGCCCGGGCGAAGCGCTCCGGACGTCCCCGGCCGAGTTCCTCGATGGCGGCCGGGACGTCGGCGAACGGGATCGCCTTGGCGACCAGTACGTTCAGCAGTGCGCCGCCGTCGAGGACGACCTTCACCGGGTCTCCGCCCTGCGGCGGCCGGACGTTCAGTGTCAGCGGCCGGACCTCCAGCTTGCGCACCTGCTCGTTCAGGGTGCGCCGGAGGTTCGGGTAGCGGCTCTTGCAGCGGGGCTCGGCAGCGCAGGCCTCGTAGAGGCGTTCGAGTCCCTCCTGGGCGCCGGCCCAGGCGAACGGCAGGGATACCGACTGCGGAGGGGTGAAGGAGTCGAGCGCCACCGCGCGGATCCCCTGGGGGTGCAGGCGCAGGTAGGTCATGGCCAGGTCGCTGCCGTAGGAGTGGCCGTAGACGTTCCACCGTTTGATGCCGAGCGCCGTGCGGAGGTCAGCGAAGTCGGCGGCGTTCTCGGTGCTGTTGTAAGCGGTCAGGTCGGTTCCGTCGGCCGTCAGGCGGTCCCGGCACTGCTTCACCGCGTCGAGCATGAGCTCTCGCGTCCGTGGTGCGTAGGACGGGAGCCCCACGGACGTGGCGTTGAAGCGGTCCAGCTCGGGGCAGGCGAGGTTGGGCTCGTCGTAGAGGTTGCCGCGCTGGGCCATGATGATCAGGTCGCGGTCACGGTTCAGGCCGGAGTCGACCAGGAACGGGATGTCGTCGAACGTCTCGCCACCGGGGCCGCCCGACATGAACACCACGGGGTCCTGGGCCGGCTTCGCCGAGGTGGCCGGGATGACCGCCACGGCCAGCCGGATGGTCCGGCCTCCGGGACGGGCACGGTTCTCCGGGACCTCCAGGACACCGCACCGGGCGGTGGCCAGTGCTTCGATCGGTTCGGGTGTCTTGGGGCAGGGGCCGGGCACGAAGCGTGACGCGGCGGCCGTGCCGGACCCGGTGACATCGCCGGGACCGGGGTGCCGTGATGCGGGGCCGCCGGCGGCGGCGCCGGCAGACGCGGGGAGGAGTACGGCCAAGAGGGCCAGGGCGGCCGCCCCGGCAGCCGGCGTCCCGATGTGGAAACTGTGCTCTGCCATGTGATCCCGTTCCTCTGCCGGAGCCACGGCTTTCCCGCTGGGCGACGCAGCGGCGGGGTGGGCGGAACGCACGTAATTCGACGCTACCGGGTGATCCGAAGACACGCACTCGGACGGCCGGGCGGGGCCCTCGGGCTCGGCTCGGCCGGCCGGGCGGGGCCCTCGGGCTCGGCCGGCCGCGGCAGCTCGGCAGCGGTGGTCACCTCGCAGAAGATCAGCTGTCGTCGTCCGGAGGCTGCTGCACCCCACAGCCGCCCGTACGGGCCCGGCCGGCGGCGCCCGGCCCGCGCGCGGACACGAGGAAGGTTCGCCAGCGGCGGGACCGGCTACTGCTTTGCTCCCATGAAGAATGTCGGCCACAGTGGCCGGTATTTGATCTCATTGGGATCATGTGACAGACCGTGACACCATGCCGTTCCGCTCAGTTAGAGGGATGGTGAATGTCCCTCAGGTATTAGCAGTGGCCCGGTGTGGGGTGCCGCCGAAGCCAGGCCGGCAGGCGTGTGAAATTCGCACTAGCTACGGGCTGTGCGTGCACGGGTACGGGCACGGGCACGGGGAATCATGAGCAAGAGGGGCGACTCGGTGAACCCGAGACTGCCGGACGGCGCCCGGCTGGCCGTACCCGTGCTGGCCGCGGTGGGCGGGGACGCGCGCTCCACCGTGGCGCATCTGCTGACCGACGAGCCCTCCCGCGCCGGCGACACGGTCGTCGCCGACTTGGCACCCCGACTCGCGTCCCCCTCGCCGGGGTGGACCTCCACCGCCGCGGCCGACGGTCCCGCCGCGCTCCCGCCTGACCAGCCCGTAACCCCCCAGGCCGTCCGTCGAGCTGCCACCGTCCGGCAGGCGGTCGCGGGCCAGTGGTCGGTACTGACCGACACCCGCGACTCGTCACGCCGCCCCACTCTCCCTGCGGAGCGAGCCCGCCGCCCCGCCCGCCCGCCCGCATCCGCTCCCGCACGCGGCAGGCCGCCCGCGAACTCGCGACAGCAGGGCTCGCCACGGTCCGCGAACACTTCGGCGACCCGCTGCCGGATGCCCCACAGCCAGCCGCCCGTCCCCGCACCACCGCCACACCTGCCGCCTGACGAGGAAGACCCGACCCGATGAGCCACATCCTGACGACCCTGCACGCTGTCGCCGCCGACCCCGGCCTCGCCATCCTGGCCGACGGCCCCGTGCCCGCCTTCAACCCGGCACTGCCCGACCCGGTCAACAACAGCGCCAAGACGATCCTGTCGTGGACCGCGGGCGGTGGCCTCACCCTCGCCGTCCTCGGCGGGCTCAGCGGGTGGGCGCTGACGGCGATCGGCCACAACACCGAACGCGCCGCCCTGGCGGCCCGGGGCAAGCAAGGCGTGCTGTGGAGCCTGATCGGTGCCGGGGGCATCGGCATGACGTCCTCCCTGGTCCTGGCCGTCTACAAGATGTCGAAGGGCAGCTGACCGTGGACGCCTCCCCAGGACTCAACGCCCGCCGAGCCCGCTTCATCCTGGCCGGCGGCGCCGTCGCAGTGGCCGGACTCCTGGTTGCCGGCGGATTCACCGCCGCCACCCTGATGAACGGCGATCCCAAGGGGCAGCCACAGGCATCCGCTAGTCCCGCAACGCCGGGCGCACCCTCGTCGGGGAGCACCCCCGGCCGGGATCGTTTCATCACGCCGGAAAAGGGCGAGAAGATCATTCTGCGCAAGCCCACCGACCACAAGAACGGTGTGGCGGTTGGCTTCCCCGCTTCTCCGGGCGGCGGCATCTCGGCTGTCGTGTACTTCTGGGAGGAGTACGCCTGGCTGGACGACGAGAAGGCCGGCCAGCAGCTGAACGCCGTGGCCGCCAAGGACGCCCCGGGCTTCGCGGACAAGCGGGTCTCCGAGATCCGCAAGATGCGCGAGGCCATCGGCCTCGCGCCCTCGGGAGGCATCCCGGCCGACATCACCTTCACCACGTCCGTCCACGCCGCGCGAGGCAAGACCCTCAAGGTGCCCGGCGTGCCAATGGGGAGTGTCATGCAGGTCTGGCTCTCCTACGACCGGTTCGCCACCGGGCCCAAGGGCGGACGGGACGAGAACCCGCTGCGCGGCGAGACCATCGCCTTCGTCGTGAAGTGGGAAGACGGCGCCTGGAAGTTCACCGATAAGTACGACTCGATGGGCGACTTCCCCGTGGCCTACGAGCCCGACAGCCCGTACGCGTGGACCGACGGATGGGTCCAGGTACGCCATGCGGGATGATCGCCTGGAGCGGTCCAGCCGCGCCTTGATCCTGATCTGCATGCTGCTGGCGTTCCTCGGGGCCGGCGGCTCCCTCTCCGCGGCGGTGGCAGCCGACGATCCGACACACCACGCCTCTGTCGGCCCTCCGTCCCCCATCCCCACCGAGTGGGAGCAGTTCAGTGTGGGGATCGACACGAACGGCAAGTACTGCCTGGTCGAGAAGATCGGCGACTTCAAGGTTTGCTGGCTGCCGGGACCCGGCGACCCGCCGTTCCCCGGCAAGGGCCGGCTGCTCATCTGCGAGGGTGCCGACGGCAATGGTGCCCGCAACTGCGACGAGAAAGGCCAGCGCGAGGCGGAGGCCCGAAAGCTGAAGCGGTGGCGCGAGGCCTTCTCGGAGCAGGACGAGAAGGAGTACGCGGAGCTGATCGAGTTCGTCAGCGACTGCGTGGCCAAGAAGGGCCGGCCCTTCACCGTGTGCAAGAAGGAGGGCACCGGCAAGTTCGGGGAGCCGGTTCAGACCCCGCTGGAGTGGGCCGCGGGCAAATTCTCCCAGTTCGCGTCCAACGCGCTGAAGGAAGCCGCCTCCCACCTCGGCAAATCCGTGGTGTGGCTACTGGAGAAGTTCGCACGGTTCTTCAACACGAGCTCGACGATCAAGCTCGAAGACACCGGGCTGGACAGGTTCACCGCCCTGATGACCGCCCTGTCCGCGGTCGTGGCGTGTTTCCTGCTGCTGCTCCAGTTCGGGAAGGTCGCGATCAGCCACAACGGCGCCCCGGCCGCGACCGCGCTCACCGGTCTCGCCAAGTGGGCGGTGATCTCCTCCGTCTACCTCCTGGTCGCCCAGACCGCCCTGAACTGGTCGGACGCCATCTCGGACTGGATCGTCACCTC
>NZ_JBHWJJ010000012.1:0-106067 GCF_042732005.1 Streptomyces sp. NPDC059851
CAGCAGACCCTCCGCGCGGTCGTCGACTGGTCCTGGGACCTGCTCGACGAGCCCGAGCGGACCGTCCTGGCCCGCCTGTCCGTCTTCGCCGGCGGTTGTGACCTGCCCGCCGCCGAGGCTGTGTGCGCCGACACCCCGCGGGGCAGCGCCGACGTCGCGGCCGTCCTCGGCTCCCTCGTCGACAAATCCCTCGTCATCGCCGCCCCCACGCCCGACGGCATGCGCTACCGGCTCCTGGAGACCGTCGCCGAGTACGCCGGCGAGCGCTTGGACGAGGTCCCCGGGGACCGGGCGGCCACCGAGCGTCGCCACCTCGTCCACTACCGGGAACTCGCCCGCACCACCGAGCCGCAGCTGCGCGGACACGGCCAGCGCGCCGCCGCCGAACGCCTCGCCACCGAGTACGAGAACCTCCGCACCGCCCTGCGCCGCGCCGTCGCCGCCCGCGACGCCGGCGAAGTGCTGTGCCTGGTGCACTCCCTCGTCTGGTACTGGCAGATGCACGACCTGCGCGCCGAGTCCCGGCACTGGGCGAACGCCGCCGGCGCCCTGGGCCCTGACCCCTTCCAGCCGCCCGTCACCCCCGCCGAACCCGTGCACGGGCGCCTCGTGGACACGCCGCCGCCGTACGGCGGCGAGCGGCTCACCGAAGCCTGGCGCGGCATCCGCATGATCCAGCTCGCCGCCCGCGACCAGAGCAACGAGAGCTGGACCTCCCCGGAGGTCCGGCACCAGATCGAAGGGATCGTCTCCGCCTACAGGCCCGGCATGCCGCAGACCTGCAACACCCCCGGCTCGCTGTGGGTCTACGCCACGATGCTCTCCGGGGACGCGGACCTGCTCCAGCGGGTCATCGACGCCACCGTCGACACCGCCCGCGCACTGGACTACCGCTGGGAGCTGGCCGGCGCCCTCCAAATGCGGGCCAACATCCTGGCCAACCGCGCCTCCTGGCCCGGCGACGCGGTGCGCGACGCCGAGGAGAGCCTGGCCCTGTTCACCGAGCTCGGCGACGACTGGGGCGCCGCGGAGGCCCTGTCCGCGCGCGCCGAGTCCCACGAGAAGCGCGGCCGGTACGCGCTCGCCGCCGAGGACTTCCGCTCCGCGATCGAGTACGCGGAGCGCCTCGGCGCCTCCTCCCAGGTCACGGTACTGCGCGTACGGATGGCCGGGGTCCTGATCGAGAGCGGCCGGGCCGCCGAGGCGGAGGAGCTGCTCACCGACGTCCTGAGCACCCCCCACGCGTACGGCAACGAGGCCCTGCCAGCCGCCCGCATGTTCTTGGCCTGCTGCTACGGGCGCAGCGGCCGCATCCCCGAGGGCCGGGCCCAGCTCCAGCAGCTGCGCGACGACTTCGCCTTCGGCGCGTACGCCATCTTCGACGGGTTCCTGCTCGGCACCATGGCCTGGCTCGACAACCAGGACGGACGGCCCGAGGAGGCACTGGTGCTGGTCCGGCAGGCCATGAGCGCCGCCAAGGACCCGCTCGCCCTGATGGTGGCCCCGCAGATGCCCGCCGTGTACCTGTTGACGGCGGCCCGCGCCCGCGCCACCCTCGGCGGCCCCGGGCAGGCGTACGACGCGGCGCGACTCCTCGGCGCGTACCGGGCCCTGCTGCCCGTGGGGCACTTCCCGGTCAGCACCGAGCGCGAGGACTCGGCCCGGGCCGAGGAGCTGGCCCGCGCGGCCCTCGGCGATGCCGCGTACGGGGCGGCGTACGCCGAAGGCGGCGGCCTCACCCTGGAGGAGGCCACCGCCCTCGTCTGACCCGGCCCGCCGTGCGGGGCCCGTCCGGGACGCGATCCGGAACGGACCGTCCGGCCGGATCAGGTCTTCTTGCGGAACTTCGCGACCGCCAGCGGCGCCGTGACCACGGTGATCACCACGGCCCAGCCCAGCGTCATCCACACCGAGTGGGCGACGGGGCCGCCGTTGATGAGGTTGCGGGCCGCGTCGGCCAGGTTGGACAGCGGGTTGTAGTCCGTGAAGGACTGGAGCCAGCCGGGCATCGAGGACGGCGGGCTGAAGATCGAGCTGCCGAACTGGAGCGGCATCAGCACGAGCATCGCCACCCCTTGGACGCCCTGGGCGGTCTTCATGCTCAGACCGAGCAGGATGAAGATCCACATCAGCGAGGCGCCGAAGACCACCGACAGGCCGACCGCGGCGAGCAGGTCCAGCACCGAGGTCTTGATCTCCAGACCCAGCAGGAAGCCCATGCCGAGGAGGATCGCGGTGGCCACCAGCATCCGGCCGACCTCGACCACGATCTTGGCGACGAGGACCGAGGAGCGGGCGATCGGCATGGACCGGAAGCGGTCCATGATGCCCTTCTTGAAGTCCTCGTTGACGCCGGTGCCCACCGCCATGGCGATGTTCAGGCCCGTCATCGCCATCATGCCGGGGACCAGGTAGTTGACGTAGGCGTCCTGGTTGCCCTTGCCCGCGATCGCGCCGCCGAAGACGTACGTGAACAGCAGGATGAAGATGATCGGCATCAGCACGACCTCGAACACCGACTCCGGATTCGCCTTGATCTGGAGGGCGTTGCGGCGTGCCAGGGCGCCTATGTGCCGCAGGTTGCCGCGCAGGCCGATCCGGCCCTCCGCGGACTGCGCCGCCTTCGGCGCGGGCGTTCCGGCGGCCGCCTCGCGGGCCGGGGCGGTAGTCGTCGTGCTCATGCCGCGACCTCCTCGGTCGTGCCGGTGGGAACGGAGTCCTCGGGGGACGTGGCCGGGTGGCCGGTGATGGAGAGGAACACCTCGTCCAGGCTGGGCAGGTACGTGCCCAGGTCGGCGATGGCGTAGCCGCGGGCCGCCAGCAGTCCGACCACCGCGGTCAGCTGCTCGTCGCTGAGGATCGGGACCAGCAGCACGCCCTCGTCCGGCACGGCCTGGGAGCCGGCGACGCCGTCGAGTCCCGCCTCGGCCAGGGCCCGGGCCATCCCGGGCAGCTCCGCCGGGTCCACCGGACGGATCCGCAGCGTGCGGCCGCCGACCCGGGCCTTCAGCTCGTCGACCTTGCCGTTGGCGATGACCTTGCCCCGGTCGATGACCGTCAGCTCGCTCGCCAGCTGCTCGGCCTCCTCCATGTACTGGGTGGTGAGCAGGACGGTCGCGCCCTCGGCCACCAGCCGCTGCACCTCGTCCCACACCTCGTTGCGGGTGCGCGGGTCCAGGCCGGTGGTCGGCTCGTCCAGGTAGAGCACGGCCGGGTTCCCGATCAGGGAGGCCGCGAGGTCCAGGCGGCGGCGCATGCCGCCGGAGTACGTCCCGGCGACCTTCTTCGCCGCGTCGGTCAGCGAGAACCGCTCCAACATCTCGTCGGCGCGGCGGCGGGCGTCCTTGCGGGACAGGTCCAGCAGCCTGCCGATCATGTAGAGGTTCTCCCAGCCGGACAGTCGCTCGTCGACCGAGGCGTACTGGCCGGTGAGGCCTATGGTGCGGCGCAGCTGCCGCGGCTGGTGGACCACGTCGTAGCCGGCGACCCGGGCGGTTCCGGCATCCGGCACGAGGAGGGTGGACAGGCAGCGCACCAGGGTGGTCTTGCCGGCGCCGTTGGGGCCGAGGACCCCGAGGACAGTGCCCTGGCGGACGTCCAGGTCGACACCGTCGAGGGCCTTGGTCCCGCCGAAGTGCTTGACCAGTCCCCTCACTTCGACGGCGTTCCCGCCGCTCGGGGGGTTCTTGTCGTTTCGCGTCATGCCCCCATGGGACCAGCCGCCGCCGACAAAGCACCGACAGCCGACCGACAGCCGACCGACGGCCCACCGACGCCCGGCGGGACGACGGCAGCCCGCCGGCCCGGACGGGGCCGACGGGCTGCCGGTTCGGGTCGTGCCGAGCCGAGCCGATCCGAGCGGGTCGGTGGGTCAGTGGAAGGTGTGCTGCTCCTGGGGGAACGTTCCGCCGACCACGTCCTGGGCGAACGCCTTCGCCGCGTCGCCCATGGTCTGCCGGAGGTTCGCGTACTGCTTCACGAACTTCGGCATCTTCCCCCCGGTCAGACCCATCATGTCGGTCCACACCAGCACCTGCGCGTCGCAGTCCGCGCCCGCGCCGATGCCGACCGTCGGGATGTGCAGCGAACGGGTGACCTCGGCGGCCAGTTCGGCCGGTACGAGCTCCAGCACCACCGCGAAGGCCCCCGCGTCCTGTGCCGCCTTGGCGTCGCGGAGCAGCTGGTGCGCGGCCTCGTCGCCGCGGCCCTGGACCCGGTAGCCCATGGCGTTGACGGACTGCGGGGTCAGGCCCAGGTGGGACATGACGGGGATGCCGGACTGCACGATCAGCTCGGTCTGGTGCAGCGAGCGCTCGCCGCCCTCCAGCTTCACGGCGCCGACACCGGCCTCCTTGACGAGCCGGGTGGCACTGCGCAGCGCCTGGACGGCGCCTTCCTGGTACGAGCCGAACGGCAGGTCACCGATGACCAGGGCCCGCCGGGTGCCGCGCACCACGGCCGCGGACAGCAGCGTCATCTCGTCCATCGTCACCGGGACGGTGTTCTCGTAGCCGAGGTGACAGTTGCCCATCGAGTCGCCGACGAGGATGACCGGAATGCCGGCCTCGTCGAAGACGGACGCGGTCATCGCGTCGTAGGCGGTGAGCATGGGCCACTTCTCGCCGCGCTCCTTGGCGAGCGTCAGGTCGCGGACGGTGATCCGTCGGGTGCCCGTGCCTCCGTACAGGGTGGGGGAGGCGGCTTCGCGGGCAGGCGAAACGGCATGCGTCATTGCAACTGCTCCTTGATGTCATCTCGAGGCGCCCTGACGGCGTCCCCGGACTCACCCCATGGTGGCACCTGCCCGGCCGGGCGCGAAAGTGGAGGGGGTGACCGTCCCGTCACACCTCACCGGCGGGGGCGCCAGCCGGGTGCGAAGGGGGTGCGCTGACCGAATGTGCGCGTTTCGTGACAAGCGGAACCTGGGCCGCATGGCCGTTCGTCCTCCCGGACGTACGGTCGGAACAACGGCACGGAAGGCTGCGTCCATCGCCTAGGGTCATGGTGGGGGGACGGAGCGCGAGCACGGCAGCGAGGGCAGTGGCATGGCACAGGCGTACATGACGGAGACGGGGAACGGCGGCTCGGAGCCCGAGCCCCGCGGGTCCCGGATCCGGCGCGGCCTGGCCGAGCTGCGGCGCGACCGGGGCATCTGGCGGCGGGGGATCGTGCTCGCGGTGCTCGCCGTGCTGCTGGCGCTCGTCATGATCCTCCATGCGGAGCTGCCGAACAGCGTCGGCAACCTGGGCAGCCTCACCGAGACGTTCCTGCCCTGGCTGGGGGTGTTCGTCCCGCTCCTGCTCGCCGCCGCGGTGATCCGCAAGTCCGCCACCGCGCTGATCGCGATACTGCTGACGGCCGTCGTCTGGGTGAACCTCTTCGGCGGCCTGGTCACCGACAAGTCCGGTCCCGGCGGCAACCTGGTGGTCGCCGCACACAACGTCGACGCCGACAACCCCGACCCGCGCGGCACCGCCCGGTCGGTGGCCGGGGCCGGGGCCGACGTCCTGGCCCTGACCGAGCTCAAGGGCAGCGCCGTCCCCGCCTACGAGCAGGCGCTGCGGGCCACCTACAAGTACCACGCGGTCGAGGGGACCGTCGGCGTGTGGAGCAAGTACCCGCTCAGCTCCAGCCGGCCGGTCGACATCAGGCTTGGCTGGACCCGGGCCATGCGCACCACCGTCGAGACCCCGCAGGGGCAGGTCGCCGTGTTCGTGGCCCACCTGCCCTCCGTACGGGTCAAGCTGAACGCCGGTTTCACCGCCAACCAGCGCGACAAGAGCGCGGACGCGCTGGGCGCCGCGCTCGCCGCCGAGCCGCTGCGGAAGGTCATCCTGCTCGGCGACCTCAACGGCACCATGAACGACCGCTCCCTGTCCGAGGTCACCTCGCAGATGCGCTCGACCCAGGGCGCGGCGGGCGACGGCTTCGGCTTCAGCTGGCCGGCCCCCTTCCCGATGGCCCGGATCGACCAGATCATGGTCCGTGGGATGAAGCCGGAGGCGTCCTGGACCCTGCCGCAGACCGGCAGCGACCACCTGCCGGTCGCGGCCCGGGTGACCATCACGAAGTAGCCGGACGGGGCAACCGGGCGGAGCAGCCGGGCGGAGCTCCCGGTGCCGGCGGGCGTCAGGCGTGCTCGCGCCAGCCGTTCGTGACGGGCAGGCGGCGGTCCTTCCCGAAGCCCTTCGCGGAGATCTTCGTGCCCGGCGGGTACTGGCGGCGCTTGTACTCGGCGGTGTCCACCATCCGCAGGGTCCGCGCCACGAGCTCCCGGTCGAACCCGGCCGCGACGATCGCCTCGATGCCCAGGTCACGGTCCACGTACAGCTCCAGGATCGCGTCCAGCACCGGGTAGTCGGGCAGCGAGTCCGTGTCCACCTGGCCCGGGCGCAGCTCGGCACTCGGCGGCTTCACGATCGAGTTCTCCGGGATGGGCGGGGTTTCCCCGCGCTCGGTCGCGGCCCGGTTGCGGTACCGCGCGAGCCGGAAGACGTCCGTCTTGTACACGTCCTTGATCGGGCCGTACGCGCCGACCGAGTCGCCGTACAGGGTGGAGTAGCCGACGGCCAGCTCCGACTTGTTGCCGGGGGCGAGGACGATGTGGCCCTCCTGGTTGGACAACGCCATCAGCGTCGTGCCGCGCAGCCGGGACTGGAGGTTCTCCTCGGCCAGGCCCGTCAGCCCCAGTGCCGCCATGTACGCGTCGAACATCGGCTCGATCGGCACGGTGCGGAAGTTCAAGCCGGTCCGGCGGGCCAGTTCGGCGGCGTCGCCCTTGGAGTGCTCCGAGGAGTACTTCGAGGGCATCGAGACGCCGTACACGTTCTGTGCGCCGATCGCGTCGCAGGCGATGGCGGCGACGAGCGCGGAGTCGATGCCGCCGGAGAGCCCGATCAGGACGGAGCGGAGCCCGTTCTTCTTGACGTACGCGCGCAGGCCCACGACCAGCGCGTCGTAGACCTCCTCGTCGTCGTCGAGGCGGTCGGCGTAGCCGCCGGGGACGGCCGGCTCGTAGGGCTCGACCGGCTCCTCGGACAGGATCACGCGGTCGATCCGCAGCCCGTCGTCGACGATGCCCTCGGGGGCGTCGGCCTGCGCCGCGGGCAGGTCCAGGTCGACCAGGACGCAGCCCTCGGAGAACTGCGGGGCGCGGGCGATGACCCGGCCGTCGGCGGCGACGACGATGGAGTCGCCGTCGAAGACGAGATCGTCCTGGCCGCCGATCATCGCGAGGTAGGCCAGGGTGCAGCCCGCCTCCTGGGCCCGCTTCTGCACCAGTTCGAGGCGGACGTCGTCCTTCTTGCGTTCGTACGGGGAAGCGTTGACGGAGATCAGCAGGCCGGCGGCCGCGGAGCGGGTGGCGGGCACACGGCCGCCCTCCTGCCACAGGTCCTCGCAGATCGCCAGGGCGACGTCGACGCCGCGGACGCGGATCACGGGCTGGGTGTCGCCCGGCACGAAGTAACGGAACTCGTCGAACACGCCGTAGTTGGGGAGGTGGTGCTTCGCGAAGCGGAGCACCACCTCGCCGCGGTGCAGTACGGCGGCCGCGTTCTCCGGGGAGCCGGCGGGCAGACCCAGGCGCGGGGCGGCCCGCTCCGCGCGGTCGAGGTATCCGACGATCACCGGCACCTCGCCCAGGCCCTCGGCGGCCAACCGCCCGGCCAGCCCGCGCAGCGCGGTGCGGGAGGCCTCGACGAAGGACGCGCGCAGGGCGAGGTCCTCTACGGGGTACCCGGTCAGCATCATTTCGGGGAACGCCACGAGGTGGGCGCCCTGCTCGGCGGAGTGCCGGGTCCAATGGACGACGGAGTCGGCGTTGGCGGAGACGTTGCCGACGTGCGAGTCGATCTGATTCAGAGCGAGACGTAGTTGGGGCACGGGCCCAGTGTAATCGTCTTTCTGACGCGATGTCCTGGGAAGCCCCGTGCCCCAAGGGTTCCGGCGGCTCGGGCGGGTCTGCTGCCGGCCGCCGTCGGCTCAGCCGATCGGGCCGGCGAACTTCGCGCCGGGCATCAGGACGCCGGGGGAGATCGAGGCGGTGAGGCTGGTGGTGCCCTCGGGCACCTCGTAGGCGATGATCCCGCTGGCGGACTGGCCGGGCAGGATGTCACCGCGGATGAGCTTGGGCATGTTGCCGCCGTCGAAGGCGAGTTGGGCGGTCATGCCCTTGTCGTCGCGGACCTCGGGCACGGCGTGGATCACGTTGTGGTTCTCGGTGGAGCCGTTGGTGATGGTCAGCGTGATCTGCACGGCGTTGCGGATGCTGGAGTACTTGCTCTTCGCCACGTACTCCTTCGGCACGGACAGGCTGACCTTGATGCCGTTCGGGTACGTGTACGTCTCGCCGAACGGCAGCGGCGTGGTCATGCCGGGGCCCGTGGGCGCGGTACGCGACGGCTTCGGCACGGCGGGCTTGGACGGCTGCGGCGGCCAGGGCTCGTCGGCGCCGGGGTCGTACTCGGGGTCGTCCCAGGCGGGGCCGTCGAAGCGGGCTTCGGCGGCGCGGTCGGCGAAGTCGCCGATCACGTTCTGGGTGATGAAGTAGCCGCCGATGGAGGCGGCGATGCCGAGCACGCCGAGGACGGTGCCGAAGACGGACATCGTCTTGCGGCCGGCGCCGGCCGAGGCGCGGTTGACGGCGCCGATGCCGAGGCCGATGGCGGTCACGCCGAGGATCCCGCCGAGCCAGAAGAGGAACGGGATCGGGCCGATCGGCAGCGAGACCAGGCCGACGACGAGGGCGGCGACGGCCAGCCCGTTGGTGACGGGGGCGGGCGGCCGGAACCAGGCGCCACCGGCACCGGGCGCGGCCCACGGCCCGGCCCCCGGCGGCACGGCCCCGCCGTAGCCGGGCACGGGAGCGGGTCCGGGGGCGGGCGCCGCGAAGCCGTGCTGGGCGGTGTGGGCCGTCTCCGGAGCGGGGGCGGCTGCCGGGGGCGGCGTGGCGCCCGGGACGGGCGTGGCCCAGGGATCGGGCCGCGTCGCGGCGGCGGCCGGCGCGGGATCGGCGACCGGCGCGGACGCGGCGACCGGGACGGGGTCAGCGGCCGGGACGGGGTCAGCGGCCGGCGCGGGATCGGCGGCCGGGGCGGCGGCAACCTCGGCGGTGGCACCTGCGGGGGCGGGCTCCGCCGGGGTGGCGGCGGGCTGCGGTTCTGGTTCGGGGGTCTTGGTGAGCGGGACCGCGCCTGGCGCGGCGGCCGGCGCGGGCTCGTCCGAGGTCGGCTCGGGGGCGGGCTCCGCCGGGGTGGCGGCGGGCTGCGGTTCCGGTTCGGGGGTCTTGGTGAGCGAGAGCGGGGTGGGCGCGGCGGCCGGCGCGGGTTCGGTGGCCGGAGCCGCGGCGGCGTCCGCGGGCTTGCTCAGCGACGGCTCGGGCGTCGGGGCCGCCTCCGGCTGGGGCACGGGTGTGCCCTCGGGCTCCGTGGGCGGGCCGGGCGGGTTCGGAGGCGTGCTCATGCGGCGGAAACGTCCTCGTCTGATCGAAAGAGGCAGTCTGATGATCGGACAGCCTGCCACGGCGCTTCCCACGCGGCCAAAAGCTTTCGGTCCTGCCCTCCGGGCCCGGAGGGCAGGACCGGCCCGCTCAGTGGCGCCCCGTCAGACCGCCGTCCGCTCCACGGGAATCCACAGCTCGGTCGTCACGTTCGCCCCCTCCACCGACCGCGGGGTGCGCAGGATCTCCGGGCCGGGCCGTAGCGCGTACGGGTTGGAGGGGAACCACTGGGTGTAGACGTCCCGCCACAAGGACTGGAGGGCCTGCGGGAACGGTCCGGTGTTCTCGAAGACGGCCCAGGCGCCGGCCGGGACGACCCGCACGTCCAGGTCCCCCGGGATCTGCGAAGCCGCGGCGCCGGTCACCACCGCGAGGTGGTAGTCGAGTTCGACGCCCTCCTCGCGGCTGTCGCCCAGGTGTTCCGTCACCGAGACGATGCCGGCCGGCTCCTGGTCGGAGAGCCCGGCCGTCCGCTCGGCCAGCTCCGGCCCGACCTGCTCGACGAACGAGACGATGGCCGGGTTCACCCCCTCGTGGACGAGCGGCACCCGCGTCCTCCTGCCGACGATCCGGAACTCCGCCTTCTCCACGATCCGGTACTGCATGGTCGTACTCCCTTCGACGACGAGGCGGAAGGACATCCGGGGCTGTGACCGCAGGACCGCACCGGTGCGCCGCGCTTCGCCCGGGCCGATGCCGTGAACGGCCCGGAACGCCCGCCCGAACGCCTCGACCGACGTGTAGCCGTGGCGTACGGCGATGTCGAGCAGCGTCCGCTCGTCGGCCAGCACCTCGGCACCCGCGACGGTCAGCCGCCTGCGCCGGACGTACTCCGACAGCGGCAGCCCGGCCAGTGCGGAGAACAGGCGCCGGAAGTGGTACTCCGACGTCATCGCGATCCGGGCCAGCTCGGCCGCGTCCACGTGGTCGTGGAGGCGCTCCTCGATGTGGTCCATGGCTCGGTTGAGCCGCTCCAGCATCCCGGCTTCCTTCCTCTGTCTTTCTCTCTGCGGTCCCCACCGTAGGAACGGGCAGCCGGGCCGTACCCGACATTCCGTGCCCGGTCCGGTCGGTTCCGGTCCGGCGGCGAGGCGCTGCGGGAGGCGGTGTGGTCCGACGCACTCGGCGGCCGAGGCAACGCAAGCGGCCGGGGTCACGTCATCCAGGGCGGGGGACGGACTCGGACGGCCCGGGGGGCCGCCGGGGCGGCTCGCGGGGTTGTGCGCGGAACGGGGCCGCCACGCCCGGAACGCTACCCCGGGTGGGTATCCGAACGGAGGGCCGGCTCGGCCGTGTTAAGGATGATGGGGAATATGACCACGAAAGTCGCAAAGGCCAGCGCCAGGGGGATGCGTGGAGCGGGGGCCGAGGGCCGAATAGGCCGCTCGCGGAGCACCGGGAACCCCAGTGATCCCGCGGGCACCACGGGGTCCGGGGGTGCCCCCGGGTCCGGGACGTCGGGGAGCTCCGAGACGTCGGGGACGTCGGGGACCTCGGGGAGGTCCGGGGCGTCCGGGAGGTCGGTGGCGTCCAGGGGGCCGCAGGTCATCGCCGTGCTGATCGGCCTCGCCGCCACGGCGTACACGGCCTGGGTCATGGAGGTCGTCCTCTCCACGGGCCTGAACCCCATCCAGACGTACGTCAGCGAGCTCGCCGCCCAGGACCAGCCGCTCGGCGGCCTCTTCAGGGCCACCGACTTCACCGCGGGCCTGCTCGCCTTCGCGGGCGGCCTGCTGGCCCTGATCCGGCTCCGGTGGCACCACGAGGCCCGTCGCCGCTGGTCCGTCACCGGCTGGGCCGGGATCACGCTCTTCGGTGCCGCCACCGCCGCGGACGCCTGGCTCCCGCTGAGCTGCACCCCCACCGTGGACCCGGAGTGCGCCGCCCTGGAGACCGCCAAACTGGTTCCGGCCACCCACCAGGCCCATGCCGTCAGCAGCAGCCTCGCGATGACCGGCGCCCTCATCGGGATCGTCGCCCTGACCGTCGCGGCCCGCCGCTACGGCCGCTTCGCGGCGCTCGCCGAGTACGGGCCCGTCCTGGTCGTCATGGAGCTCCTCGCCACCGCCTGGACCCTGACCGCCATTTCGCTGTTCACCGCCGGGCACGGCACCTGGGCGCTGGGGGCCGGGCAGCGGATGCAGGTGCTGCTCGTGGCGCTCTGGCTGGGCCTGCTGGCCTACTCCGTGTACGAGGAGCGCCGTACATGACGGGCCCGGGCGCCCCAGCTGCCCCAGGTACCCCAGGTGCCCCAGCTGGCCCAGGTGCTTCAGCCACCGCCGGCGCAGCGGTCGTCCCCGCGTTCGTCCGGTCGGACGACGGGGTTCCGCTCCACGTGGTCGTGGAGGGCAGCGGTCCGCCCGTCGTGCTGAGTACGGGGCTCGCCATGGCCTGGTTCGATTGGGACCCGGTCGCGGCGCTGCTCGTCGCCGCCGGCCGGACCGTGATCCGCTTCGACCGTCCCGGGCACGGCCTGAGCGGACCCGCCACGGCGCCGCCGACCGCCGCCGGTGAGGCCCGCCGGATCGCCGGGCTGCTGGACGCGCTGGGCCCCGTGGGCGCCGCCCCGGTCACCGTGGCCGGGCACTCCATCGCCGCCTTCCACGCCGAGGCCTTCGCCCGCCTGTACCCGGAGCGCACCGCCGCCCTGGTCCTGGTCGACGGCAGCGTCGAGGAGCAGCCGCACGCGGTCCTGCCCACCGGGCTCCGTACCGGCGCGGCCCGCGCGCTGGGCCGGGCCCTGGCGGCGGCCGGGCTCCCGGCCGCCGTGGGGCCCGCGGCGCGCCGGGCCGCCGTCCGCCTGTCCCGGACCGGCGGTCCCGACCCGGCCGCGCGGGACCTCGTACGCCGCTGCTACCGCACCGGCCGGGTGTGGCGCGGGATCCTGCTGGAGAACGCCCGCTACCCCGACATGGCCGCCGAGGTCCTCGCGCTGCGCTCCCACCGGCCGCTGACCGCCCCCACCACGGTCCTCGCCGGGTACGACGGCTCCGGTTCGGCGGCGGCCCTGCACTGGCTGGACCGCCAGCGGGGCCTGGCGGCCGCCCTGGGAGCCCGCTTCGAGACCGTCGCCCCCGCCGGTCACCTGGTCATGCTGGACCGCCCGGACCAAACGGCCCGAGCGGTCCTGAGTGCTTCTACCGGCGCCCCGGCGCCCCCTCAGCGGCGGGCGTAGACCCTCTCCACGAATTCCGCGAGCTGGTCCTCCGGAAGGTGCTGGGCCAGGTCGGCTTCGCTGATCATGCCGACCAGGCGCTTGTTCTCGATGACGGGGAGCCGCTTGATCTGGTGGGACTCCATCTCGTTCAGGACGTCGGAGACGTCCGCGTCGGCGGCGATCCAGCGCGGGGTGCCCTCGCACAGGTCGCCGCAGGTGACCTTCGCCGGGTCGTGGCCCTTGGCAACGCACTTCACGACGATGTCGCGGTCGGTGATGATGCCGCACATCCGTTCGTCGGCGTCGCTGACGGGCAGCGCGCCCACGCCGAGCCGGCCCATGAGCTCGGCAGCCCGGTCCAAGGTCTCCGTGGCGGGGATCCACTGGGCTCCGGGGTGCATGATGTCTGCCGCGGTGGTCATGGGGGAACCTCCTGAGCATGCCGTCGCGCGGCCGGCGCGGTCGCGCCGGCCCCGGCGCCCTCGGGAGGCCGATGGGGGAGGGCCGGTGAGGGCGCCCTCCCACCACCGTACGAGGGTGTTCCGTCACCCGCGCGGCGCAGCCCCGCGCTGCCGCAGCATGTCCGCCATCAAGGTGAGCTCCGACTGCTGGGCGTCGACCATGCCCTGGGCGAGCGTCCGCTCGGCCGGGGTCCGGCACTGCGTCGCACAGCCCTGGGCCATCGCGACGCCGCCCTTGTGGTGGTCGGTCATCAGCTGGAGGTACAGCACTTCCGCGTCCCGGCCCTGAGCGGCGCCGAGAGCGGCGAGCTCCTCCTTGGTCGCCATGCCGGGCATGAGCGCGCCCGGCTTGGCGGTGACGCCGCCCATGTCGTGCCCGGAGTGGCCGTTGCCGTTGCCGCCGCCTCCGCTGCCGCCGCCCGTGGACATCCACGACATCGGCGGCTCGTCGGCCAGCACCTTCGGCAGGCCCCACAGGTCCAGCCAGCCCAGCAGCATGCCCCGCTGGTTGGCCTGGGTGTTGGCGATGTCGTAGGCGAGGTTGCGCACGGCCTCGTCCTGGGTGCGGTCGCGCACGATGAAGGACATTTCCACGGCCTGCTGGTGGTGCACGGCCATGTCCCGGGCGAAGCCCGCGTCCGGCGAGTACAGGGCCGGTGTCCGCTGCTCGCGCGCGGTGCCGGCGCCGGAGCTTCCGTTCGCGGCGGCGACCGTGGCCGCCACCGCGAACACCAGCGCGAGCAGGACCGCCGTGCCGGCCGCCCAGTACGTGCGCCTCACTTGCCGGCCAGCCCGTTGGTGCAGGCCGCGCCCGGCTCGGGAGTCTGCGGGCCCTGCACGTACTGGGTGAAGAACTGCTTCACCCGGGGGTCGGACGCGCTGTCGACGGTGACCTGCTTGCCCCACGCGCTCAGCATGATGGCGCCGGCCTGGTCCTTGACGGGGCTCATCAGCGAGTACGGGGTCTTCGCCACCGTCTCGGCGAGCTTGTCGACCTCGGCCTGCGGGGCCTTCTCGTTGTACGTCACCCACACCGCGCCGTGCTCCAGCGAGTGCACGGCGTTCACCTGCGGGATCGGCTCCTTGTACACGTCGCCGTTGCAGTTCATCCAGCGGAGGCTGTGGTCGCCGCCGACCGGCGGGTTCATCGGGTACGACACGGGGGTCTCGACGTGGTTGCGGCCCAGCGTCTTGGCCTCCCAGGTCTGTTCCTGGGCGATCGGGGTCGTACGGGCGGCCTCGACGGCGGCGGCCTCGGCCTTCTCCTTGTTCTTCTGGTCGACCAGCACCCATGTGCCGAAGCCGACGAGGCCGCCGACGACGGCCACGGAGGCGGTGATCGCGATGACCTTGTTGCGGCGCTCGCGGGAGCGTTCCGCGCGGCGCATCTCGGCTATGCGCGCCTGACGGGAGTGCTGGTCGTTCCTGGTGGTGCCGGCCATGAGCCCTGTTCCTTTGCTGAGGGGGGTGGAGGTGTGGATCCGGTCGGGGCGCGCGCTGGAGCGCACCGGACCTGTCAGGTCCGCAACACCTGGAGGGCGTGGAGGTCGGGGGCCCGGGCGAGCGTGCCGTGCGGGCGGGCCCGCCCGGCGTCGGCGACGCGCGCGACGGGATCCGCGGCGGCCGCCGCCACCGGCACGGCGGGCGGCGGGGCGGGCAGGACGCCGGGGGTGACGTGGGAGAAGGGCGAGCAGCCGGGCAGGTCGTCGTGCGACACGCACACGGCATGCGCGGGGGCGTGCGGGGCCGGATGTGCGTGCCCGCGCACGACGGGACCGGAGGAAGCCGTGACCCCGGCAGCCGCGGTCACGGCGTGCGGCTCACCCGGGCGTACGCACAGCAGCAGCGCGCCGAGCAGCACGGAGAGGGCGACCGCGATGAGGGCGCGCCGGGGCAGGTGGCGTCCGATGCGCCCGTGCCGCGTGTGCTCCCGTCCCCCCATGGCCGCAGATGGTAATGCTCATGACGGGTCCGAGGTCAGTGCGGGGGTGCCGCCACCTTTGCGGGGTGCGTAATGTGGCGGAAACCGCGGCTGGCGATACTGGGCCCGCCCTCCTGTGCGACCACCCCTGGGGGCGGTGGTGCACAAGCCGTCTGAACTGCGAGGATGAAGGCATGGACAAGCAGCAGGAATTCGTCCTCCGGACGCTGGAGGAGCGCGACATCCGCTTCGTGCGCCTGTGGTTCACCGACGTGCTGGGCTTCCTGAAATCGGTGGCCGTCGCCCCGGCCGAGCTGGAGCAGGCCTTCGACGAGGGCATCGGCTTCGACGGCTCGGCCATCGAGGGCTTCGCGCGGGTGTACGAGTCCGACATGATCGCCAAGCCGGACCCGGGCACGTTCCAGATACTGCCCTGGCGCGCCGAGGCCCCGGGCACCGCCCGCATGTTCTGCGACATCCTCATGCCGGACGGCTCCCCCTCCTTCGCCGACCCGCGCTTCGTCCTGAAGCGGATCCTGGCCAAGACCTCCGACCTGGGCTTCACCTTCTACACCCACCCGGAGATCGAGTTCTTCCTGCTGAAGGACAAGCCGCTGGACGGTTCACGCCCCGTCCCGGCGGACAATTCCGGCTACTTCGACCACACCCCGCAGAACGTCGGCATGGACTTCCGCCGCCAGGCGATCACCATGCTCGAATCCATGGGCATCTCCGTCGAGTTCAGCCACCACGAGGGCGCCCCCGGCCAGCAGGAGATCGACCTGCGCTACGCCGACGCCCTCTCCACCGCCGACAACATCATGACCTTCCGCCTGGTCATGAAGCAGGTCGCCCTGGAGCAGGGCGTCCAGGCCACCTTCATGCCGAAGCCCTTCTCCGAGTACCCCGGCTCCGGCATGCACACCCACCTCTCCCTCTTCGAGGGGGACCGCAACGCCTTCTACGAGTCCGGCGCCGAGTACCAGCTCTCCAAGGTCGGCCGCTCCTTCATCGCGGGCCTGCTGCGGCACGCGGCGGAGACCTCGGCCGTCACCAACCAGTGGGTCAACTCGTACAAGCGGATCTGGGGCGGCTCCTCGCGCACCGCCGGCTCCGGCGGCGAGGCCCCCTCGTACATCTGCTGGGGCCACAACAACCGCTCGGCGCTGATCCGCGTCCCGATGTACAAGCCGGGCAAGATGGGCTCCTCCCGCATCGAGGTCCGCTCGATCGACTCGGGCGCCAACCCCTACCTCACGTACGCCGTCCTCCTGGCCGCCGGCCTGAAGGGCATCGAGGAGGGCTACGAACTCCCGGCCGGCGCCGACGACGACGTGTGGGCGCTGTCCGACTCCGAGCGCCGTGCGATGGGCATCGAGCCCCTCCCGCAGAACCTGGGCGAGGCGATCTCCCTGATGGAGAAGAGCGAACTGGTCGCCGAAACCCTCGGCGAACACGTCTTCGACTTCTTCCTCCGCAACAAGAAGCAGGAGTGGGAGGAATACCGCTCGGAGGTCACCGCCTTCGAACTCCGCAAGAACCTCCCGGTGCTGTAAGCACAGGTCAGCGGCGGTATCCCGCGCGCACCGGGCTCCGGGGGGGGGGGCCCGCGCCCCCCCCCCCCCCCCCCCCCGCCGGGGGGGGGGGGCCCCCCCCCCGGCCGTTCGGTCCCGGCCGCGTCGGCTACCTCCTCCCGTGGTGGGGGTCGGGGTCGTCCACCTCGTATCCGGGGCAGTGTTCGACGCCGTGCTCCGGGGCCACGGGTTCGCCGGTGTCGGCGTCGGTGCAGTAGGCGTTGAAGACGGCCGCCGCGGACAGGGGGACCAGGCGGCCCCGGTCGAGGCGCCATCCGTGGACGCGGTCGCCGGATCCCGCGCCGGTGGTGCGCAGGACCAGTCCCCCCGGGCCGCCGAGGGCGAGGCCGGCGGCCAGGACGGTCACGAAGTCGAGGCTGTCGCGGCCGTCGGGACGCGGCGTGCGGTCCGGGCCGTCCGGTCCGGCGCTCGCGGGTGAATGTCCGGGTGGGTGTGCGGGTGACTCGGTGTGGAGCACGGCCAGGAGCTGCCGGTCCTTGGTGGGGATGCTGCAGACGAGGTGGTGGTGGCCCGGTCCGGCTCCTCGGACGAGGCGGGTGAGCAGGTCGGCGGCCCGTTCGAAGGAGGAGCGGCCGATGTCCTCGCCGCAGTCGGCGCAAGTGCCGAGGTCGGCGAGGAGCGCGGTGGCGTACTCCCAGGTGGCCTGGCGGACGGCCTCGTCGATCAGGAGCGGGACGATCTCGTCGATGGGGCGGCCGGTGTAGGGCAGGCCGGGGCCGGTGCCGGCGAGCTCGGCGGTGAAGCGGCTGCGGGAGGCGGCGCTGTCCGGGTCGAGGCGCTGCTCGGCACAGAAGTCGGCGTACTCCTCCGGGTCGAAGAGGGCCACGGTGGTGTGGATGCCCTGGGCGGCGAGGGACCTGAGGAGTTCGTCGACGTGCCGCAGGTAGTCCTGGTGGTCGTCGAAGGCGAAGCTGCGGTAGCGGCGCATGGCCGCGAAATCCCCGGGGTCGGCGAGGAGGCCGATGGTTCCGGGGATCTCGCGGCGCAGCATGCGGCGTTTGCCGGAGCGGCTGGTGCGGTCAGTGCCGTGGTCGCCGGTTGGGGTGCGGTGCGTTCCGGACATGGGGTCCCCCCTGAATGAGCAGTCAATTGCTCACTCAGAGTAACGACGGCCACTGACAGTGGGTTCAGGAGCGGGTGCGGGTGCGGGAGAGCTCCTCGTAGAAGGGCAGGAGGTCGAGGTTGTCGACCGAGCCCGGGTTGACGGCCTTCTCCAGGGGCGTGCCCTGGAGCAGGCGCTTGACCGGGACCTCGATGCGCTTGCCGGTGAGGGTGTGCGGGATGCCGGGGACCTCGATGACCTCGTCGGGCACGTGCCGCGGGGAGAGCTCCTCGCGGATCGTGGCCTTGATGCGGGCGCGCAGGTCGTCGTCCAGGGTGGCGCCGGGGGCGAGGTGCACGAACAGCGGCATCCAGTAGCCGCCGTTCGGCTCCTCCAGGCCGATGACCAGGGATTCCTTGATTTCGGGGAGGCGTTCGACGGCCTCGTAGATGTCGGCGGAGCCCATCCGTACGCCCTGCCGGTTGAGGGTGGAGTCGGAGCGGCCGTGGATGACCACCGAGCCGTGCTCGGTGAGGGTGATCCAGTCCCCGTGTCGCCAGACGCCGGGGAACATCTCGAAGTAGCTGTCGCGGTAGCGGCTGCCGTCCGGGTCGTTCCAGAAGTGGATCGGCATGGAGGGCATGGGGTTGGTGACGACCAGCTCGCCGACCTCCCCGATGAGCGGCTTTCCGGACGGGTCCCACGACTGGAGGTCCGTGCCCAGGCAGGCGGCCTGGAGCTCGCCGATGTGGACGGGGAGGGTGGGGACGGCGCCGGCGAAGCAGCTGCAGACGTCCGTGCCGCCGCTGACGGAGGCGATCCACAGGTCCTCGGCGACCTCGTCGTGCAGCCAGCGGAAACCGTCGGGCGGCAGCGGCGAACCCGTGGTCGCCACGCACTTCACGGCGGAGAGGTCGTGGTCGCGCGAGGGGTGCACCCCGGCCTTGCGGCAGGCCATGACGTAGGCGGCCGAGGTTCCGTACAGGGTGGCCCGGGTCCGCTCGGCGATGCGCCACTGGGCACCGGTGTCGGGGTAGCCGGGGCTGCCGTCGTACAGGACCACGGTGGTGCCGGTCAGCAGGCCGGAGACGAGGAAGTTCCACATCATCCAGCCGGTGGAGGTGTACCAGAAGAACCGGTCCTCCGGCCCGAGGTCGCAGTGCAGGCCGAGCTGCTTGAGGTGCTCCAGGAGGATGCCGCCCTGCGACTGCACGATCGCCTTGGGCAGCCCGGTGGTGCCGGAGGAGTACAGCACCCACAGCGGGTGGTCGAAGGGCACCGGCTCGAAGACCGGCTCGGTGCGGGCGGAGGTCAGGTCCGCCCAGTCCAGCGTGCCGTCGGGGGCCGGCGTGCCGAGCAGCGGGATGTGGACGACGGCCCGGAGCGAGGGCAGGTCCGCGCGGAGCTCGGCGACGGTGTCGCGGCGGTCGTGCTCCTTGCCGCCGTAGCGGTAGCCGTCGACGGTGAACAGGACGACCGGCTCGACCTGCTGGAAGCGGTCGAGCACGCTGCGGGCGCCGAAGTCGGGGGCGCAGGAGGTCCACACACCGCCGACGGCCGCGGTGGCGAGGAGCGCGACCACCGCCTCCGGGATGTTGGGGAGGTAGCCGCTGACCCGGTCGCCGGGGCGTACGCCGAGGGCGCGCAGCTCGGCGGCGAGCGCGCCGACCTGGCCGCGGAGCTCGGCCCAGGTGATGGGGGTGGTGTCGTGGGTCTCGTCCACGTACAGCAGGGCGGCGTCGTCGGCGCGTGCCGCGTCCTCGGCGGCGCGCAGGGCGTGCTCGGCGTAGTTCAGGGTGGCGCCGGTGAACCAGCGCGCGCCCGGCATGGAGCGGTCGGCGAGGACGGATTCGTAGGGGGTGGTGAACCGTACGTCGAACCATTCGGCGACGGCCTGCCAGAAGGTGTCGAGCTCGGCGACGGACCAGGCGTGCAGCGCGGGGTAGCCGCCGTCGGCGGGGGCGCCGTGGCGCTCCGCGGCCCAGGCCTGGAAGGCGGTGATGCGGGCCCCGGCGATCCGGTCGGGCCCCGGGGACCAGAGGGGTTCCGGCTGGGTGGTCGAGGTCATGGGTGGGCTCCCGGTCAGTCTGCGGCTCGCGCGGGGTGCGCGCGGGATGTGCGTACGGTGCCATCGCGCGGTGGGTGTGCGTGCGGCGGCACACAGGGACGATGCCATGTGATCTACCTCTGCACCAGGGGTGCCCGGGAGGTGGATGGACGGGTGAACGGAAGTTGAACGCACCCCGTGCGGTCGGCGGCCAGTGGCAGGGTGAGCAGCATGAACGGTCGCGATCTGGTGCGTGCGGTGAATGCGGTGAGGGAGATCGGTACGGAGCGGGGGCGGCGGGCATGGCGGGCAGCGCTGCGCCACCGGCGCGCGGACGCGGTGGGGCTCCCGCGTCGGGGGCCGGAGCGGGCTCGTGTGCCGGGGGCGCTGATCGGTACCGAGCCGAGGCCGGGCGGCGGGGTGCTGCGGTTCGCCCGCTCGGCGCTGCTCGTGCGGGTCGCGGCGGGCGGCGCCGTGTTCTGGAGCTGGGACGGGGCCGGCGCTACGCCCTCGTACGCCGTGGTGGGGGACGGGCCGGAGCCCGACCCGCGGGCGGTGCTGGAGCCGGACACCGGCGGCGGCTGGCGGGTGGTGTCGGAGCGGGTGACGGTCGCCGTGTCCCGGCACGGGGCCGTGGAGGTGCGCACGCCCGGCGGGGTGGTGCTGCGGCGGGAACTGCCCCCGCGGTGGTGGGAGCCGGTGGGGGCGCGGTCGGGCGGTCGCGACGGTGTGGGCGACGTGGGTGATGTCGGTGGTTCCCGTGGTGCGGCGGGCACGGCGGGTGGTGGGCGTGAGGCGCGTTGGGCGGTGCGTGCCGAGGTGCCGGCCGACGCCCGGTTCTTCGGGCTCGGCGGGCGGGCCGACGGGCCGCGGCTGCGCGACGGCGTGTACCGGCTGTGGAACACCGACCCCAAGGGCGGCTTCGGGCCCGGCGACGACCCGCTGTACATCACCATGCCGGTGCAGATGGTCGTCGCGGACGCGGGGACGCACCTGGTGTTCCACGACGACCCGTGGGACGGGCGGGTCGTGCTGCGGGAGGGCCGGGAGGGCGCCGGCTCGGGTCCCGACCGGCCGGGGACGTGCGAGCTGCGCATGGACGGCGGGCCGTTGCGGTGCTGGGTGCTGGTGGGAACACCGGCGCGGGTGTTGCAGGGCTGGTCGGCGCTGACCGGCGCCCCCGCCGTGCCGCCCGCGTGGGCGCTGGGCTACCAGCACGCGCGGTGGGGGTTCGGGAGCTCGGAGGAGGTGCGGCGGGTGGTGTCCGGCTACCGGTCTCGCGGGCTGGCCCTGTCGGCCGTACACCTGGACATCGACCACTTCGCGGAGCACCGGGTGTTCACCGTGGACGGTGAGCGGTTTCCGGATCTGCCCGGCCTGGCACGGGAGTTGCGGGAGCAGGGCGTACGGCTCGTGTCGATCGTCGATCCGGCGGTGAAGGTCGGCGACCCGCTGCACACGGCCGGGCGGGCGGTGGGGCCGGCTGGGGCGTTCGTACGGGACGCCCGGGGCGACGAGGTGCGGGGCGAGGTCTGGCCGGGCGAGTGCGCCTACCCGGACTTCACGGACCCGGCGGTGCGCGAGTGGTGGGGCGGACTGTACGCGGAGCGCCTGGCGCAGGGGTTCTCCGGGGTGTGGCACGACATGAACGAGCCCGTTTCCTTCGCCCCGTTCGGGGACCCGACGCTACCCAGGTCGGCCCGGCACGCCATGGACGGGGCCGGTGGGGACCACCGGTCGGCGCACAACGTGTACGCGCTGGGAATGGCCAGGGCCGGCTGGGAGGGCCTCGTCCGACTGCGGCCCGACGAGCGGCCGTTCCTGTTCTCCCGGTCCGGGTGGGCGGGCATGCAGCGGTACGGGGGCACCTGGTCCGGGGACGTGGAGACCGGCTGGGAGGGGCTACGGGCCTCGCTGGCGCTGGTGCTGGGGATGGGGTTGTGCGGGGTGCCGTACTCGGGCCCGGACGTGGGCGGGTTCGGCGGTTCGCCGTCGCCGGAGCTGTACCTGCGGTGGCTGCAGTTGGGTGCGTACCTGCCGCTGTTCCGGACGCACTCGGCGATCTGGGCGGGGCGGCGGGAGCCCTGGGAGTTCGGGCCCGAGGTGGAGCGGCACGCGGGGGCCGTGCTGGCGGAGCGGGAGCGGCTGCGCCCGTACTTCCTGACGTTGGCCCAGCTGGCGCGGCGGACCGGGGCGCCGTACGTGCGGCCGGTGTGGTGGGGGGCGCCGGAGGACCGGGCGCTGCGGGATTGCGAGGACGTCTTCCTGCTGGGGGACGCCCTGCTGGTGGCGCCGGTGCTGGAGCCCGGGGTCGAGCGGCGGGCGGTCCGGCTCCCGCGGGGGTGCTGGTACGACACCGCGACCGGGAGGGCGTACGAGGGCCCGGGCCAGGTCCTCCTCGACGCCCCGCCGGACCGCATCCCGGTGCTGGTCCGGGCGGGGACCGTGCTGCCGGTCCGCGGGCCGGGGGGCGAGGGGGTGGCCCTGGAGGCGTGGGCACCGGCGCGGGGGCGTACGGGGGGCGGGGTGCTGGTCCGGGACGCGGGGCCGGGCTTCGAGCCGGGCGTGGTGGAGCGGTACACGGTGCGGTGGGTGGGGGATGCGGTGGTGGTGGAGGGCGAGGGCGGGGGGCTGGTCGAGGGTGTCGTGGTGCGGGGGGTTGACGTGGGTGCGGGTGGTCGAGGTGCTGGAGGTGGGGGCGTGAGCACGGGCGGGGGTGCGGGTGTGGTGGCGAGTACGGATACGGCCGGCGCTTTCGGGTACGGTCCTGACTCCGCGGACGGTGTAGGTCCGCCATAGGTCCTCGCGGGAACCTGCCCGAGCGCGGCGGACCGGCCGTGCTGCGCGGAGCGGGTCGATCAGGGGGTTGGTTGGTCATGGTCTCGGCGAGCCCGGCGGGGGCTGCGCGGCCGTACGCCCCCCGGCTGCGGTGGTTACAGGGCCCGCGTGCATGGGACGTGGCGCCCGGAGCGGAGGTCGTGGGTGCGTGCCAGCTGCTCGCGGGATGGGCGCTGCTCGTCGTCGCGACGCAGCAGCCGGCTCCGGGCAGGGGCTTGCTGGTGCTCGCGGTCGGACCGGTTGCGGCCGTGGCGGCGGGTTTCCTGCACGGGGTGCTGCTCGTCAAACCGTTGGCGCTGATGGGCCGGCTGACGGCCCGTCTGACGGCGTGGCCGGAGCCTGTCGCGGTGGCGGTGCTGATGGTGCCGGTCTCGGCACCCCCGGCGGTCCTGGTCCGGTGGTGGCTGCACGGTCATGTTGCGTCGGCCCCCGCGTTCGGGGTGGTGTGGGCCTGCACGGCGGCGATCGCGGTGCTCCCCACGGTCGCAGGAGCGTGGCTGCGCGGGCACCCGCTCCCGGCGACCACCCTGTGGCGGCGCGGTCTGACGGTGACGGCTGCCGCCGTGGCCGTGGCGGCGATCGCCGGCTTCGTGAGGGAGCTGCCGGTGTAGCGGGGGGCGGGCGCGACGCGCTGCGGTGGCGTGGTCCCGCCCTGCGGGGCGGGGAATGCGGCCCGATCGGCCGCCCCTCCCCCGCCGCGCTCAGCCGTAGCTGCCCGCGAACCAGGCCTTCGCCGCCCGTGTGTGGAGGGGGAACGCCAGTTCCGTGGGGGCGTGGAGGACGTGCCAGCCCAGGGTTTCGTCCGTCGGCTCCGGTGGCGGGAGGGACGCCACCGGACGCGGCGGGAGGAGCCCGAACACCAGCAGGTGGCCGCCCGGGGAGCTCAGGGCGTCGGCGAGGGCGACGTCCTCGGCCCGGGCGTCGACGCCCGTCTCCTCGCGCAGCTCGCGCACGACCGCCTCGCGCCAGTCCTCTCCGAAGTCCATGAAGCCGCCCGGGAGGGCGATGCCGCCCAGGGCCGGCTCGATCGTGCGGGTGATCACCAGCAGGCCGGTCCCGGACCCGTCCTCGACCGGGAGCAGTGCGACCGCCACCGGCAGCGGGTTGCGATAGGTGACAGCGCCGCAGGCGCCGCACCTACGGGGCCAGTCGGCGGTGCCGAACGAGGCTCCGCAGGTGGAGCAGTGCGAGTCCCTCAGGTGTGGCGGCATCCCGCGATGGTAAGGCAAGGGGCATGCGTACGGCTGTGGTTGCGGGATGTGTGGCGGTGCTGGCCGGTGGGTCGGGCGCGCCGGGGTTCGCGGTGTTGGCGGATGTGGATCCGACCATCGGCCAGGACATCCGGTACGCCAGCCCGAACAACTTCACCGGTGGCGTCGTCGACGGGTACGAGGAGCCGGTCTGCCTGCTGGCCCGGCCGGCGGCCGAGGCGCTGCGGAGGGCCCAGCGGGCGCTGCTGGCACAGGGGTATTCGCTCCTGGTGTACGACTGCTACCGGCCGCAGCGGGCCGTGGACCGGTTCGTGCGGTGGGCCGCGGACCCGGAGGACCAGCAGACGAAGGCCGAGTTCTATCCGCGGGTCGACAAGGCGCGGCTGATCCCGGACGGGTACATCGCCGAGAGGTCCGGGCACAGTCGCGGGAGCACGGTGGACGTGACGCTGGTGCGGCTGCCGTCACGGCGCGCGGTGGACATGGGGACGCCGTTCGACCTGTTCGATCCCCTGTCGCACACCGATGACCCGCGGGTTCCGGCCGCCGCCCGGGCCAACCGGCAGCTGCTCAAGCGGGTGCTCGGGGCGGAGGGCTTCGTGAACCTGCCTGAGGAGTGGTGGCACTACACCTTCGAGCCGGAGGCGTTCGCGAGCACTTACTTCGACTTCCCGGTCGCTGTCCGTTCCGTGCGCGGCGTGGCACACTTCTGACGCTCCGTCAGCCAACGCGGCTGCGTCAGACCGATCACGCTGCTCGGGAGGGGTCTTGGAACGCACACCGGCACCCGTCGTGGACGGGTGGTTCACCGACACGGGGACGGAAGGCGGCTTCCGGCTGCTCGGCACCCGGTGCTCCGCCTGCGCCGCGGTGTTCTTCCCGCGGGAGGACGCGTACTGCCGCAACCCCCGCTGCCCCGGTGACGGCGTCCTGGCCGAGGTGCCCCTGTCGCCGCGCGGCCGGGTGTGGTCGTACACCGACGGGCGCTACCGGCCGCCTGCGCCCTACGTGTCGGATCCGGACGCGCCCTGGGAGCCGTACGCCCTGGTCGCGGTGGAACTGGAGGCCGAGGGGATGGTCGTGCTCGGGCAGGCTGCGCCCGGCGTCACGGTCGCCGATCTGGCGGTCGGCATGGAGGTCGAGGTCGTGGGCGGGGTGCTCGACGGGGACGAGGGGGCCGGCGGGGACGACCCGACCGGCGGGGCCCGGTGGACGACCTGGCGGTTCCGGCCGGTGTCCGGCGCGGGGGCCGGGGCCGCGGAGGGCGCGTCGTGAGCGGGCACGGCGACGTGGCCGTGCTCGGGGCCGGGATGCATCCGTGGGGCAAGTGGGGTCGCAGCTTCGTCACGTACGGGCGGGCGGCCGCGCGGGCCGCGCTCTGCGACGCGGGGCTGGACTGGGCCGACGTACGGTCCGTCGTGGGGGCGGACACGGTGCGCTCCGGTTACCCCGGCTACGTCGCCGGCGCGACCTTCGCCCGGGCCTTGGGCTGGCAGGGGGCGCGGGTGACCAGCGTGTACGCGGCGTGTGCCTCGGGGGCCCAGGCCATCGGTGCGGCCCGGGCCCAAATCCTGGCGGGGCTGGCCGACGTCGTGCTGGTGGTCGGGGCGGACGCGGCTCCCAAGGGGTTCTTCGCGCCGGCGGGCGGGGACCGGCCGGACGATCCGGACTGGCTGCGGTTCCGGCTGCTGGGCGCGACGAACCCGACCTACTTCGCGTTGTACGCCCGCCGCCGGATGGCCGTGTACGGGGACACACCGGAGGACTTCGCGCTGGTGAAGGTCAAGAACGCGGCGGCCGGCGTGCTGAACCCCCTCGCCCGATACCGCAGGGCCGTGACGGCCGGGGAGGTGGCGGCGTCGGCCGTGGTCGCCGATCCGCTGCGGCTGCTGGACATCTGCGCGACATCGGACGGGGCTGCGGCACTGGTGCTGAGCAGCATGGACTTCGCGCGGGCGCGCGGGGTGGCGGATCCGGTGCGGATCCGGGCGGTGTCGACGGTGACGCCGGTGTATCCGCGTACGATCCTGGACCTGCCGGACATCGCCACCGACTCCCTGACGGGCGGGGTGCCTGCGCCGGGCCCGTTCCGGGCGTCCATCGCCCGGGCCGCGTACGAGGAGGCCGGGATCGGGCCGGAGGACCTCTCGTTGGCCGAGGTGTACGACCTGTCCACCGCGCTGGAGCTCCAGTGGTACGAGGACATCGGTCTGTGCGGTGAGGGGGAGGGGGCGGCGCTGCTGCGGAAGGGGGTGACCTCGCTCGGCGGGCGGGTGCCCGTCAACACCAGTGGCGGGCTGGCCTCCTTCGGGGAGGCGGTGCCGGCACAGGCGATCGCCCAGGTGTGCGAGCTGACGTGGCAGTTGCGCGGTACGGCCGGGGAGCGGCAGGTGCCGGGGGCGCGGGTCGGGATCACCGCGAACCAAGGGCTGTTCGGGCACGGGTCGGCCGTCGTCGCCGTGCGGTGACGACGCGTGGCGGGCGGTCCTGCGGAGAGCCGGGCCGGGGGCGCGCGGAAGACGGGCCGCGGGCCCTCGGGAGGCCGGCGCGGGCTCCGCGGGGCGGTGCGGGCTCGGGGGCGGGCGCGCGCGCGGGCGGGCGGGCGGGCGGGCCCACGGAAACCGGTGCTGTGCTCGTGCTTGACGGCCCCCGGCCGCGGGTTCACACTCGCTCCACGGTCTCGCGCGCAGACCCCGGAACCCCCCGTGAGAGCTGCGGCCCGTACCCCAGTCGGCGGGGGTACGGGCCGCCTCCGTGTACGTGGGCTGCCGCGCTCGGGGCTCCGGGCTCAGGTGCCGGCGGGCAGGCTCCGGCGGCGGGCGCGGGCCAGGGACATCGCGTGTTCCACGACCCCGACGAGGACGTCCTTGACGGACTCCCGGTCACGCGCGTCGCACAGCAGCACCGGCACCCCGGGATCGAGGTCGAGTGCCTCGCGCACGGACACCACCGGGTGTCGTTCGGCACCGTCGAAGCAGTTGACGGCGACCGTGAACGGGATCCCGCGGCGCTCGAAGTAGTCCACGGCCGCGAAGCAGTCGGCGAGCCGGCGGGTGTCGGCGAGGACCACCGCGCCGAGGGCGCCCTGGGCCAGTTCGTCCCAGAGGAACCAGAAGCGGTCCTGTCCGGGAGTACCGAACAGGTACAGGACCAGGTCCTCGCGCAGGGTGATGCGCCCGAAGTCCATGGCCACGGTGGTGGTGCTCTTGCTCTCCACGCCGCCGGTGTCGTCGATGCCGGTGCCGGGTTCGGAGAGGTCCTCCTCGGTCCGGAGCGGTCTGATCTCGCTGACGGCTCCGACCAGCGTGGTCTTGCCGACCCCGAAGCCCCCCGCGACGAGGATCTTCAGGGTCAGCGGCTCGACCGGGGACACGGCGTGCATGGCGCCGGTACGACTAGAGCGCCCGAAGGCCATCGATCACCTCACGCAGAATGGATTCATCGGGCAGTTCGGCCGGCGGTACCGGCCGGGTCACGTGGACCAGTTCCTCGTCGGCCAGGTCCCCGATCAGGACCCGTACGACACCGACCGCCAGGTCGAGTTCGGCCGCGAGCTCGGCGACCGACTGCGGCCGCTCGCGGCACAGGTCGAGGATGTGGGCGTGCTCCGGGGACAGGGTCAGCTCCCAGACCGGATCGTCGGCCGCCGGTTCGGCGACGACGAGCGCGATCAGGTCGAGCCGGTGGCGGGCGGCGTGGCTGGTCCGGCCGCGGGTCATGGCGTACGGGCGGACGACGGGACCGGCTTCGTCGTCGAACCAGTGGGGGTGGGCGGGGTCCGGCGCGCCGCCCGCGCCGGGGGACCCGGCGGGGGCCGTGCCGTTGCCGCCGTGGGCCCCGTGGGCGGCGTGGCCCGCGTAGGCCCCGTAATCCCGGTGGTCTGCGTGGTCCCCGTGGTCCGGCTGGTCCCGGTGGTCCGGGTGGTCCTGGCCTGGATCGCTCATACGGTCCGTTTCACCCCCCGGCTGGCAGCCCGGAGCGCGGCGCGGTCGACAGGTGGTCGCCCACCCGCTTGACCATCAACGTCATCTCGTACGCGACCTGGCCCACGTCGGAGTCGGCGTCGGAGAGCACGGCCAGGCAGCTGCCCTCGCCAGCGGCCATGACGAAGAGGAAGGCCTCGTCCAGTTCGACCACGGTCTGGCGGACGCCACCGGAGTCGAAGTGGCGGCCGACGCCCTTGGCCAGGCTGTGGAAGCCGGAGGCGACGGCGGCCAGGTGCTCGCTGTCCTCGCGGGTCAGGTCCTTGGAGCTGCCCGTGGGAAGGCCGTCCCCGGAGAGGATCACTGCCTTGCGGATGCTGCCGACCCGGTCGACGAGCTCGTCGAGCAGCCAGTTGAGCTGACCGGAGCCGCGGCTCCGGATGTCGTTGCCGGTCTGCGGTGCGGTCATCGACCGTCCCCCTCGTTCTCGTTCTCGCTCGTGTGCACGGGACCGGCGGTGCTGGTGCCCGTCCCGGCCTCGGACTGCTGCTGTGCCTGCTGTTCGCGGCCCGCCGTCCAGCCTCGCTGGAGTGCGGACATCCGCGTACGTACTTCCTCGGCGTCCCGGTCGGTCACCGGATCGGCGGCGGCCTCGGCGCGTGCCGCATCCGTCTTCTTCCTCAGCTGCGGTGCCAGGCTGGCCTGGCGGATGCGCTTGGGCAGCCCGCCGGGGCCCGTGGCCCGCCCGGGGGCCGGTTCGGGCTCGCCCGTGGGCTGCGGGGCCGGGGGGACCGCGGAGACCGGGCGGGGTTCCACGCGGCGGCCGTGCTCGGCGACGAGCGTCGGGGTGGGCCGACGGCGGGGCAGGGGCACGGGCCCGGAACTGCGGGTGCCGTCGGGGCGGGCGCCGCGCAGCGTGTCGGAGCGGTGGCTGTCGAGCCGGACCGGGCCGGTGGGGGCCAGCGGCTCGCGTTCGCGGTCGCGGGCCGGCCTCCGGTCGGGGTGCGACCGGTCGGCCGGGCGGAGTCCCAGCAGGGCGCTGCGCGGGGTGCCGTGGGGCGGGGTCTCGTCGTCGAGGGTGGCCATGGCGGGGCGGCCGCCGGCGCCGGTGGTCATCCCGTCCGGTGCGGCGGGGTCGTCGAGGGCGTCGAGGCCGAGTGCGCCGAGGGGGGCCTCCAGCTCGACCGGGCGGCGGCTGTCGCCGGAGCGCAGGGGGCGGCCGGCGGGGTTGTGCCGCAGGGCGGTCGGGGCGGTGCGCGCGGGCCGCTTGCCGGCGGCGCCGGGCGCCGAGCCGGGCCTGCCGTGCTTGGCGTCGCCGACGCGGAGGCCGGCGCCGTTGGTGTCGGGGGCATCGGTGAGCAGGGCGACGGGGAGGAAGACCACGGCGGTGGTGCCTCCGTACGGACTGGGCTGGAGGACGACCTTGATGTTGTGGCGCTGGGCGAGGCGGCTGACGACGAACAGTCCGAGCCGGTCGGTGTCGGAGAGCTCGAACTCGGGGGTCTCGGCCAGCCGGAGGTTCGCGTCGAGGAGGGCCTCGGGGTTCATGCCGAGGCCGCGGTCGTGGATCTCCAGGGTGAAGCCGTTGGCGACGTGCTCGCCGTGGACCTGGACGGCGGTGTGCGGGGGCGAGAAGACGGTGGCGTTCTCGAGGAGTTCGGCGACGAGGTGGGTGACGTCGGCGACGGCGGGGCCGGCGATGCCGAGGCGCGGCAGGCGGCGCACCTCGATGCGCTCGTAGTCCTCCACCTCGGCGACCGCCGCCCGTACGACGTCCATCAGCTGGACGGGCTTGCGCCACTGGCGGGAGGGGGCGGCGCCGGAGAGGATCACGAGGCCCTCGGCGTGGCGGCGCATGCGGGTGGTCATGTGGTCGAGGCGGAAGAGGTCGGCGAGCTCCTCGGCGTCCTCGGTGCGCCGTTCCATGGTGTCGAGCAGGGTCAACTGGCGGTGCAGCAGCACCTGGTTGCGGCGGGCGAGGTTGACGAAGACCTCGGAGACGCCCTTGCGGAGTTCGGCCTGCTTGACGGCGGCTTCGACGGCGGCGCGCTGGAGGGTGTTGAGGGCCTGGCCGACCTGGCCGACCTCGTCCTTCTCGTACTCCAGGCGGGGCGCTTCGGTTTCGACGTCGACGTGCTCGCCCGCGGCGAGGCGGCGCATGACGGCGGGCAGCCGGACGCCGGAGACCTCGTGGGCCTCCTTGCGCAGCCGGGACAGGTCGCGGACGAGGTCGCGGCCGATGCGCACGGAGAGGATCAGGGAGACGAGGAGGGCGACGAAGCCGAGGATGCCGGCGATGGCGGCCTGGAGGAGGACGTTGAGCGCGACGGGCTCGACGCGTTCCTGGTAGCGGTCGCCCGCGGCCGTGCCCATGGTGGCGAGGTCGTCGAGGACCTTGTTCGCGGCCTCGTCCCACTGGGCGGGGGTGAGGCTGCGCGGGTTCTTTCCGGCGCCGCCGGCGAGGAACCGCTCCTCGGCGTCGCGCAGCGACTTGGTCTGGGGGCCGTTCCAGTACTGCTCGAAGACCTCCCGGTCGGCGGCGGGGAGGATCGCGAGGTTGAGGCCGTAGAGCAGGTTGCGGTTGGCGGCGAAGTCCGAGACGTGCCGGAGGTCGGTGGTGCTGACGTTGCGGGCGGCGAGGGAGGAGGCGATGACGGCGTCCTCGCGGGAGAGCGTCTCGCGGGCGCGGGTGATGCCGACGAGGGCGCGTCCCTGCTTGTCCATCTCCACGTTCTCCAGGGCGTGGAGGTTCATGAGGAAGTCGTAGCAGGGGTCGACGAGGCGGCTGTAGAGATCGAGCGCCTGGTTGGGGTCGAGGGTGTTCTGGTCGACGGAGCGGCGCAGTGCGCCGATGCCGTGGAAGGCGTCGAGGATGGAGTCCAGCCGCTGGGCGGCCGCAGGTGCGAGCTCCTCGGCGACCTCGGGGTCCTTGGCGTTCTTGCTGATGCGGTCGAGGAGTTGGTCGGTCGCGGCCCGCCGTTTGGCGAGCTCTGCGGTGGCGGCGGAGGCGCGGGGGTCGCCGATGACGACGAGGGTCTGGCGGCGTTCCTTCTGCAGGACGCGGACGACGTCCTCGACGGGGTAGCCGACCTTGTCGATGACGTAGGCGACGTCGAGGAGTTGGAGGGCCTCGCGGCCGGTGACGACGGTGGAGAAGCCCCAGAGCGCGGTGAGGGAGACGAGCGGCACGAGCAACAGCGCCACGATCTTCCGGCGGATGGACTTCCCGCGAAGCCGCATGGCCTCCCCAGCCTCCCCCAGCTCAACCCCCGTTCAGGGGATTGGTGTTCCGTCGTTCAAACGGCGTGAGCCTACTACTGCCGTGCGACGGCTTCGAAGGCGTGTCCGGACGTTTTCGGCCGGACGCCTTGGCGAAGATCACGAGTTGTCCGATACTTCCGGTCAAGCACGGCCCGTTATGTGGCAGATGACACTTCGTGGGGCCTCGGTCCCGCCGAGGGAACGGATGGCTGGAAGTCTTCGTTCCGGGCGGGCTCGGACGGGGTTCGCGGTGGTCGGCGGGGTGGGGGAAAGTCCGCGATGCGGGAATCCCTCGGCGTCGTCGTACGTCTACCTGTTCGAGGGGATTCGTCGGGCGGGGTCGTTCGGCCGGGGGCGGCCGGGTAGACATGACCGGCAGTGCGGAGGGGAAGGCGCGGGCCATGGGGATCTACGAGGGCAGGGGCACGGAAGCGGGAAGGGACGCCGGGGCGGGCGCGGGACGGGGGGCCGGCCCGGGCGTGCCGAGGGCCTCTCTGTGGCAGGAGGAGCCGGTCGGGCGGCGACGGCTGCCGGACCCGGTGCGGGAGTCGGCGGTGCGGGCGGTACTGATCGTGGCCGTCACGCTGACCGGGGCGACGATCACCTTCTTCCTGACGCTGACCGGCTCGTGGCTGGCCTTCCCGATGGCCCTCGCGTCGATAGCCGGGACCGTGGTGGCGACGTGGTCCGTGCTGGACGTGCTGATCACCCGACAGATGTGGAACCAGCGGTACGGGGTGCTGTCGGAGCCGAGCAGCACGGCGCGGAGCACGCGGCGCGAGGCGCGCCGGGCCCGGCGCGAGGCCCGGTCCGCCGGGCGAATACCGAGGAAGGGCAGGCCTCGGGCCGTGTGGCCGTCCGCGTCCGCGGACTCCCGCTACGGGGCGACCTCGGGCAGGGGCTGATCCGCCGCCCGGCCGCGGGCGCGACAGGGCCCGGCGGGGACGGCCGGCCCCACCGACGGCCGGCCGGTCGGCAGACCGGTGGGGCGCTGCTCGCGGGCCGGGCGGGCCGGGCGGGCCGGCCCGCGGGCGGGGGCGCGGGCGCGGGTGGTCAGGAGGCCGCGCCGGTACGGCGGAACATGCGGGTCGCCGTGATCTCACCGTGGATCGTCTCGCCCTCGGCGGAGGGCTGGGGCAGGCCGGGGCGCAGGTGCTCCTCGACGCTGATGTACTTCAGTCCGGCCCGCAGGTCCGCGTCGTTGCGCAGCCGGATGACCAACGGGAACTCAGCGAGGGCCGTCGTGTCGAACAGGCCGGTGGTGTACAGCAGCTGGACGCCCAGCGCGTCGGAGACCGCCCGCTGGAGTTCGAGCAGGTACGTGGCGTTGGCGCGGCCGATGGGGTTGTCGAGGAACAGCGTGCCCGCGTGACGGTGCTTGTCGCGGCCGCGGTCGTTGCTGCGCAGTGCCGCCATGGTGCAGTAGAGCGCGATCGCGGCGGTCAGCAGCTGGCCGCCGGAGAAGACGTCGCCCATCTGGCCGACGGGGACGCGCTCGGCGCGCAGCACGGCATCCGGCTTGAGGATCTCCACCGCGATGCCCTTGGGCTCCAGGGCCGCCTGGACCCCGCGGAGCAGCAGGGACATGCCGTCGCGGCGGCCCTCGCCGAAGGCGGTGTTCTTCTTGACCGCCGAGCGGGTGGCGTCGTCGATGACCTCGCCGAGCCGTTCCGTGAGGGTGGCCTGGTCGGGCTCCTCGAAGCGGATGCGCAGGAACTCCTGGCCCGACCATTCGCCGAGGCCGTCGGGGAGGCGGGAGAGCCGCTGGGCGGAGCGCAGGGTGGCCAGGGCGGACTCCACGAGTCCGCGGAGCCGGTCGACGATGCTGTCGCGGTTGCGTTCCAGCTGGGCGAGCTCGTCGGTGAGGACGCGCAGACGGGGTGCGAAGGCGGCGGCCCAGGCCGCGGCGTGCTCGGGCAGGGCGGAGGCGGGAAGTTCGCGGATCTGCTGGCGCGCGGGGGTGCGTACCTGCTCGTAGCGGCTGGCGTTGGCGTGCCGGACGAGGACGTCGCTCGCCTCGCGCACGGCGGCCTCGGCGGCGGAGAGGTCGGCGGCCGCGGCGCGCAGGGCGCGGCGGGTCTCGGTGGCGGACTGCCGGGCCTCCTCCAGGGTGCCGGGGTGGGGGGCCTGCTCCTGCTCGTCGTCGTGCGGGGTGTGGTCGCGCAGGAGGTCCCGCAGGAGGGCGGCGGTCTCGTCGAAGCCTCCGGCGCCGTCCTCTGCGGCGCGGTGGGCGCGCAGCAGGTCGGTGTGGGCGGCGCGGGCGGCTTCCACGGCGGCGGTGTGGGCGGCGAGCTGGGCGGTGGCGGTGCGCAGCAGGACCTGGGCCTGTTCGACGTCCTCGGGGATCATCTCCTCGGGCAGGTCGGTGTGGGCCTCGCCTTCGGCGGGCGCGTGGCGTTCGGCCTCGCCGCGGAGCCGACCGAGCTGCTCGCTGGCCGCGGAGGCGCGGCTCTCCAGCATGTGGACGAGGGCCTCGGCGCGGGCGGCGGCCGCCTGGCGGGAGGGGCCGTCGGCGCCGTCGGTGCCTTCGAGGAGCTGGGCGGCGCGGGTGCGGACCTTGTTGGTGAGCCGGTCGAGTTCGGCGAGGGCGGCGCTCTCGTCGCTCTCGGCGCGGGCCTGTTCGGCGCGCAGGTCTGCGCCGACACCGACCTTCTCGTAGAGCTGGGAGGCGGCCCGGTAGGCCTCGCGGAGGTCGGGCAGCGGGCGGTGGCCGTCCTGGGCGGCGGTCTCGTCCTCGGGGAGGGTCTCGGGGGCGCCTGCGATCTCGGCGCGTTCGGCTCGCAGGGCGCGCGCGGTGCGGCGGGCGTCATCGGCGGCGCGCTGGGCGGCGCGGCGGTCCTCGTCGGCGGCGCGGGCGCGGTCGAGGCAGATTTCGGCGCGGGCCTCGCACTCGGCGGCCTCGTCGGCGAGCTCGCGGGCCTTGGCCTGCCAGCCGGCTCGTTCGCGCAGGCGGTAGGCGAGGCCGGCGAGGGCGTCGGCGGCGCGGCGGGCGCGCTGGGCGGCGTCCTGGCGCTCGTCGCGGACGCGGGCGGCGTCCGCGGCGGCCTCGTCGGCCTCGGCGCGGACGGTGCGGGCCTCGGCGAGTTCGGCGTCGGCCTCTTCGGCGAAGGCGCGGGCGGCCGTGGCCTGCTCGGCGAGTTCGGTGAGGCGGCCGGGTGGGCAGCCGGTGCGCCAGGAGGCGAGGCGGGCGGCGAGTTCCCGGTCGCCGGCGAGGCGGGCGGCGAGTTCGCGGATCTCGGTGTCCCGGGCGGTGGCGCGGGCGCGCAGGGCCTGGCGTTCCTCGTCGGCGGCGTGCTCGTCGTGCATGGCCGGGTTCGGCGGGACGATGAAGATGCCGGAGGCGTCGCCGGCCGGGCCGGCCCCGGCCGGGGGGACGGGGGCGAGGAGGGCCGCGGCCGTGCCGACGGCGACGGTGGAGCGGGGCAGCAGGGCGGCACCGCCGAGGACCTCGCGGGCCCGGGAGTGGGTGTCGGGGTCGGTGATGATGACGCCGTCCACGAGTTCGGGACGGGCTGCGAGGACGGCGGCGTGGTCGGCGGGGTCGACGGACTGGGCGAGGTAGCGCCAGCCGGGCAGGGCGGGGATGCCGTGCTCGCCGAGGTATTCGACGGTGGCGAGGACGTCGGGGCCGGGCGGCAGGAGGCCGCCGTCACCGAGGGCGCCGAGGATGCGCGCGTCGTCGGCGGCGGCGGTGCGCAGGTCGAAGAGTTGGCGCTCGGCGGAGGCGACGGCGTCGGTGAGGAGGCCGCGGAGGTCCTCGGCGTTCCGGTCGAGGTCGGCGGCGGAGAGTGCACCGGCGGCCGGGTCGTGGGCCGGGGCGGTGTCGGGGGCGGCTGCCGGGGTGCCGTCCGCGCTGCGCGGGCGCGGGACGGTGGCGGGCCGGGCGAGCGGCAGGCCGAGGAGTTCGGCGAGGCGGGGGGACTCGGCCAGGGAGGCGGCGGCGAGCCGTTCGGCGGCGTGGGCGGCTTCGGCGGCGTCGGCGGCGTCCGCGGCGCGGGCGGCGGTGAGTTCGGCGCGGGATTCCGCGGCGGCGGCCTCCCGGGCGGTGTCGGCGGCGGTGCGGGCGGCGTCCCGGGCCTCGTCCCATGCGGCGACGGCGACGGTTTCGGCGTCGCTGGCGGCGAGGGCGGCACGGGCCGGGTCGGCGTCGGGCGCGGAGTCGTCGAGCCAGCCGGCCCGGACGGCCTCGGCGGTCTCCTGCTCGACCTCGGCGAGCCGGGCCCGCAGGTGCTCGGCCTCGCTTCGGGCGCGCTGGGCGGCGGTGGCCGCGGCGGTGGCGTCGCGGTGGGCTGCCTCTCCGGCGGCCTGGAGGGCGGCGGAGCGTTCCTCCTCCTCGTTGGCGACGTTCTCGCCCTGTTCGGCAGCGGTGTGCAGGGCCCGTACGAGGGCGGCGGCGGCCGAGGCGCGGGCGGCGAGGGCCGGGGCGGCGTCCCGCTCGGCCTCCAGGATGGCGGCGGCGACGCGGGCGGAGCGGTCGGCGGCGGCGCGGTGGCGCAGCACGGTCTCGGCGGCCTGCCAGGCGGCGTGCAGGGTGCGGGCCTCCAGGAGCTCGCGGCGCTGGGCGGTGGCGGCCTTGTCGGCGACGGTCAGGGCCAGCGAGGCGTGCCGGTAGGCGAGTTCGGCGGCGATGGCGGCGCTGCGGTCGCGGGAGGTCTCGGCGGTGGTGACGGCGTGGGCGGCGCCGGTGACGCGCTGGGCCAGTTCGGCGGCGCGGTCGCGTTCCCCGGCGGCGCGCGCGGAAAGGCGCCGGGCGAGGGTGCGGGTGCGGCGCTCGGCTCCGGCGTGGACGTCGCGGAGCCGGGAACGCGTCTCCGCAGCCTCGACGATCTTGGTGAGGAGGTCCACCGAACCTGCGGTGAACTCCCGCTCGGCCATGAGCTCGGCGCGGCGGCCGAGCTTGTTGCCGAAGCCGTGGACGAGGTCGGCGAGTCCGTCGGTGTCGCGGGTGTCGGTGACGGCGCGCAGCAGGAGGTCGGTGAAGTCGGAGTCCTTCTTGACCGCGAAGAGGCCTGCGGCCTCACCCTCGTCGGCGTTCATCTCGCGCTGGTAGCGGAAGAGTTCGGGGTCGAGGCCGAGTTCGGTGAGGTGCTCGTTCCAGCGGTCGTGGATCTCCTCGAAGTACACCTCCAGGTGCGGGTACGCCTTGCCCGCCTCGGTCAGGGCGTCACGGAAGCCCTTCATGGTGCGGCGGCGGCCCTGGGCTCCGGAGGCTCCCTCGACGGGCGGGCGGACGGCGGTGGACTCGGCCACGGGCAGGTTGTCGAGGCTGAGGCCCGGGCCGGGGCGGAAGGAGTACCAGGCCTCGGCGAACTTGCGGGGGTCGTTGGAGACCTGGCGGCCGCGCCATTCGCTGACCTTGCCGACGACGACGCATTCGCCGGTCTGGGTGTGCTGCCACTCCAGGGCGACGTGGCCGCAGTCGTCGGCGAGGAGGAACTTGCGCAGGACGCCGGAGCTGGCGCCGCCGAGGGTGTTGCGGTGGCCGGGCAGCATCACGGAGAAGATCAGCTTGAGCAGGACGGACTTGCCGCCGCCGTTCTCCAGGAAGAGCACGCCGGCGGGGGCGGGGCGGCGCGGCGGACCGGCGGGCTCGTCCTCGAAGAACTCCGCCTGGGCGGGTGCCGGGTGGGGCACCGGTTCGCCCACTCCGCGCAGGTCGAGCACGGTGTCGGCGTAGCGTGCGCCGGCGGGCCCGATGGAGTAGAGGCGGATCCGGGACAGCTCGTACATGGCGGCGGGCTCTCGTGGTGTCTGGTGGGTGGTACGGGGGTCTGCGGTGGGGGCGCGGCGCTCGGGCGTGCGCGGGGCTCAGGCGTGGAAGGGCAGGCCGGCGTCGGGGGCGAGCTCCAGGTCGTCGCCCTCGGGCGGCGGGAGGAGGCTGGCGGTGCCGTCGCTGACGGGGACCACGCCGAGCTCCAGGAGCTCGGCCATCGCCGCGCTGCCCGCCATGTCGCGGACCTGGAGCTGGTAGCGGGGGGTGGTGCGGTAGGTGCCGCCGGCGTCGTCGCCGGTGCGCTGGAGGAACCCGGAGTCGGTGAGGAAGGCGGCGGCCTTGCCGACGATGCCGGTGGTGGATCCGGCGAGGCGGCGGGCGTCCTTGGTGGCGCCGGTGGCGCTGCGGCGGGCGTAGACCCGCCACGCGGCCTCCAGGCCGGGGGCGTCGGTGGCCGGGTCGGTGTTCTCGCCGGTCTCCTCGGCCCGCTCCTCCAGGCGGCGGCAGGCCTGGCGGACGAACGCGTCGACGCCGTTGACGGTGACGCGCCCGATGTAGCCGTCGTCGGCGAGGTCCTCGGGGCGGGGGAAGGCGAGGGCGGCGAGGGCGAGGTGGGCGAGGCCGTGCAGGAAGCGGTCGCCGGAGTCGGCGGTGGTGCGGCGGGCGTAGTCGCCCATGCGGACGGCGAAGACGGAGTCCTCTCCGGCGGCGACGGCCATGCCGGCGCGCGGGGACACCTCCAGGACGACGAGTCCGAGGCCGGTGGCGACGGCGTCGGCGAGGCGGCCGAAGCCGGGGTCCTCGCGGTAGCGGCGCAGCAGTTCGGCGTACTCGGCGTCACGGGCCGGCAGCAGCTTGGGCTGGAGCCCGAAGGCGACGAGCCGGGCCGCGTCCGCGGCGTCGGCCGGGGTCACGTGTGAGCCGGCCGGGGCGGACGGCGCCGTCGGGGCGTCGGCCTCGCTCCACGCGGGGTGCTCGGCGTGGTGGTCGGTCACGGGTACTGCCTCTCGTGGTGTGCGGTGGTGGTGCGGGCGCGCACGGCGGCCGGGTCGGCGCCGTACGGCCGGGTCCGGTGTCCGGCGGCCCGGTACGGCCGGGGCCGGTGCCGGGCGGTGGTGGCGGTGCGGGACGGGGTGCCGGCGCGGGGGGTCATGCGGCCTCCGTGCGGTCGGCGGCCATCGCCGCCGCATCGAGCAGGGCGGTCCCGACGATCAGGTCGGCACCGCCGAACTCGGGGTCGAAGAGCTCGGTGCCGTCGTCCACTGCGAACAGGAGCCGCTCCTCGCCCTGGCGGTACGCCGTTCCGACGGCCGGACTCGCCGCGTGGACGGCGAGCAGGGCCACCAGGTACGGCAGGTCCGGGTCGGTGCGGCGGGCCTCGGCGAGCAGCCCCGACAGGCGGCGCGGGGCGTCGTGCGGCAGGTCCAGGAGTTCCATCGCGGCGGCGAGCTGCTCCTCGCTGAAGCGGCTGTCGTCGGGGGTGGCGATGAGGTCGGGCTCGGGCATTTCGGCGCCGAGGTGCTCACGTTCGACGGGCGGGGTCAGCAGGATGTCGACCAGGTCGGCGACGCGTACGGAGACGGGGGTGCGCAGGCCGGTGCCGGAGGCGAAGAAGGCGTCGGTGACGCGGGTCGCTTCGGCGACGGGCAGCGGCAGCAGGGGGGCCACCAGTTGCCCGTACAGGTCGATCCCGGAGCGCGGTGCGGGGGCGGCGAAGGCCTGGCGGTCCTGTTCGGCGCGGAACAGGGGGCCGGCTTCGAGCAGCCGCGACTGGAGCTGGGTGTGGCGGCGGATGCAGTCCTTGACGATGTCGACGAGTTCGGCGGCGCGCCGCTTGTTCTCCGGCTCCTCGGCCTCGTCCCGCACCTTGCGGATGTTCGTCAGGATGGCGTTTTCGTGCCGGTAGCGGTCGGCGACGTGGTCCAGGGCCTCCTCGATCATGTCGGGAACGGACTGGAGCCAGTCGACGGCCCGGACGTTGCGCCGGGTCGCCTCCAGGGTGCGGCGCAGGGTCTCGGCGTACTGGACGGTGCGGTAGCGGGCCTGTTCGGCGGCGAGCTGGGCGTCCGCGAGGCGGCCGCGGCTGACGAGGACCTCCAGTTTGACCTCAGCGGCGATCTGGGCGCTGGTGACGTCGGTGTCGAGGGCGCCGACGAGGACGTTGACGGCCTCGTCGGTGGTGCGCAGGTAGACGGCGCCGCCGTAGCCGGGCACCTCTTCGAGCAGTTTGAAGTCGTAGTCGCGGCGGACGTAGACGCCGTCGGGGCCGAACGTGCCGTAGATCGCGCGGAAGCCGCGGTCGACGCTGCCCACGTTGATCAGGTTCTCGAGGACCCAGCGGGCCACCCGCTCGTGCTCGGCGGCGGGGCGGTCGGGGGCCTGGGCGGCCACGCGCGGCAGCAGCCGGGCCACTATCTGGTCGTGGTCGGCCCCGGTGTCGAAGTCCATGTGGAGTGTGACCAGGTCGATCGCGGCGAGGGCGACTTCGGCCATCGCGTAGATCCCGTACTCGCCGGCGAGGTTGGCCTTGCGTACGTCGAGGTCGTGGAGCGGGGCGGTGCAGGCGAGCGCGCGCAGCCGCCGGGCCAGGCCCTCGTCGGCGGCCGGGCCCGGCGCCGGGGACGGAGGGGTCTTCGCCGGGGCAAGGAGAGTCACGGACAAAGATTAGGCGCTGACAGGGACAACGGCCCAAACGGCACGGTTCGGCCTGATCGGTCCCCGACCTGGTGCGTCGCCGGGGCGGGCCGCCCCGGCACCCGCGGAGACGCCTGCGCAGACGCCTGCGCAGACGCCCGCGGGGCGGCCGCGCCGGCCGGGCACTGCTCTAGGCTCACGCCATGGCTTCCGTGATCACGCCTCTGATCGATCTCAATGCCGACCTGGGTGAGGGTTTCGGGCGCTGGACGCTCACCGATGACGAAGCCCTGCTGTCGGTCGTGACCAGTGCCAACGTCGCGTGCGGCTTCCATGCCGGGGACCCGTCCATCATGCGGCGGGTCTGCGAGCTGGCCGTCCAGCGGGGGGTGCGGATCGGCGCGCAGGTCTCGTACCGCGATCTGGCGGGCTTCGGGCGGCGTGCGATGGACGTGCCGGCTGACGAGCTGGCGGACGAGGTCGCCTATCAGATCGGGGCGCTGGAGGTGTTCGCCCGGGCGGCCGGTTCCCGTGTGTCGTACGTGAAACCGCACGGCGCGCTGTACAACCGGACCGTCTACGACGCCGGTCAGGCGGCCGCGGTCGTCGCGGGCGTCCGCACGGCGGCGGGCCCGGACGGCGATCTGCCGGTCCTGGGCCTGCCGGGTTCCCTGCTGCTCAGCGCGGTGGAGGCGGCCGGTCTGACGCCCGTCCCCGAGGCGTTCGCGGACCGGGCGTACACACCCGCCGGGACGCTGGTGCCGCGGGGGGAGCCGGGGGCGGTGCTGCACGACCCGGACGCCGTGGTCGCGCGGGCGGTGGCCCTGGCCGCCGAGGGCGCGGTGGCGGCGGCGGACGGCTCGACGATCGCGGTGCCGGCGCGCTCGCTGTGCGTGCACGGGGACACGCCGGGGGCGGCCGGGCTGGCGCGGCGCGTGCGGCAGGCCCTGGAAGCGGCCGGCGTGCGCGTGGAGGCCTTCGCGTGAGGGCCCTGGTCGTGGGCGTCGAGGCCGTGCTGGTCGAGCTCGACTCGGCGGCGGAGGTCGCCGCGCTCCACGCCGAGGTGTTGCGGCGGCGCGACGCGGGCGGGCTGGGGCCCGTACGGGACGTCGTACCGGCCGCGCGCACGGTGTTGCTGGACGGGGTGCGGGAGCCCGCGGCGCTGGCGGAACGGATCGTGCGCTGGGAGGTGCCGCCGCTCGCGGAGGCCGAGGGGCCGCTGGTCACCGTCCCGGTGCGGTACGACGGGCCGGACCTGGCGGAGGTGGCCGGGCTGTGGCGGATGCGGGAGCGGGAGGTGGCGGAGGTCGTCGGGTCGGTCGTCTTCCGGGTGGCGTTCTGCGGTTTCGCGCCCGGTTTCGGCTACCTGACCGGTCTGCCGGAGCGCTTCCACCTGCCGCGGCGGGACAGCCCGCGCACTGCGGTCCCGGCAGGGTCGCTGGCGCTGGCGGGCGAGTACGCCGGGGTGTACCCGCGCTCCTCTCCCGGCGGCTGGCAGCTGATCGGGACCACGGACGCCGTGCTGTGGGACCCGGCGCGCGAGCCTGCGGCCCTGTTCGCGCCGGGGGTACGGGTGCGTTTCGAGGAGGTGGCCGGGTGAGCGGGGCGAGGGTGCTGGAGGTGGTCCGGCCGGGCGCGCTGACCACGGTCCAGGACGCGGGCCGGCCCGGTCACGCGCACCTGGGCGTGCCCCGGTCGGGTGTGCTGGACGCGGCCGCGTACGCCCTGGCCAACCGGCTGGTGGGCAATCCGCCGGACGCGGCCGTCCTGGAGACCACCCTGGACGGGGTGGGGCTGCGGGCCGGATCCGCCGGCGCGGTGACGGTTGCGGTCACGGGCGCTCCCTGCGCCGTACGGGTGGCAGGCCGCCCGGTGGCCTGGGGGGCGCCGGTCCGGGTCCCGGCGGGAGCGGATCTGGAAGTGGGCCGGGCGGAGTCGGGGGTGCGCAGCTACGTGGCCGTGCGGGGCGGCCTAGCCGTGCCGCCGGTGCTGGGCAGTCGCTCCACGGACCTGCTGTCGGGCCTGGGGCCGGCCGTGCCGTCGGGCGGGACCGTGCTGCCGGTGGGCCCGGCCGGGCCGGATCCGGTGCGGGGCGCGGACGTGCTGCCGGTGCCGGCGGCTCCGGCGGAGCTGGTGCTGCCGCTCTGTCCGGGGCCGCGGGCGGACTGGTTCGAGCCGGCTTCGCTGGCCTCGCTGTGGCGTTCGGCTTACCGGGTCTCCCCCGCGTCGAACCGGATCGGCCTGCGCACGGAGGCGGGGACGCCGCTGGCCCGCGCCCGGGTCGGGGAGCTGCCGAGCGAGGGCATGGTGCTGGGCGCGGTGCAGGTGCCGCCGGACGGCCTGCCGGTGGTGTTCCTGGCCGACCATCCGGTGACGGGTGGCTACCCGGTGGTGGGCGTGGTCCCGCCGGGCCCTGCCCTGGACGCCGCCGCGCAGGCCCGGCCGGGGGTTCCGGTCAGGTTCGTCCCCTCCCGGTGAGTCCCCTCCCGGTGAGTGCCCTCCCGGTGAGTGCCCTCCCGGTGAGTTCCCTTCCGGTGACGGGTTCCGGGCCTCCCGACGAGCTCCTGCCACCGGCCCACCGGGGCGCGCGTCCGGGACGCGGCCGTCGTCGACGGGCTCAGCCCGGCCGAGGCCGCGCGCCCCGGGGAATCGTCCAGGCCACCCCGTCCGGGTCAGCCCGTCCTACCCCTGCCGGTACGGCGTACCGTCCGCCATCGCCGCGGCGACGGCCGTGACGGTGGGGCTGGTGGTCCTGCCCGCGGCCGCCGGCCGGAACCCGCAGCCGACCCCGCGTTCGGGGCCGGGCCAGTGGCGACCGCGGAACGCGTCGACCCGGCCGTTGAACGGCCGGGTCGACGCGTTGCGCGGTGCGCGTGGGTACGCCTGGGCCCGCAGGCGGGCCGGACCGCCCTACAGGGCCGTCTCCGGGGCGATGCGGCTGCGGACGGCGGACTGGACGTCTTCCTCCTCCGCCGGATCGGACGCCAGGCGGCGGAGCCTCGGGGCGACCCGGACGTCGGCGGTTTCCGCGTGGCGGGCCGCCACCTCGCGGGTGGTCTCCTCGCAGTCCCACAGGCACTCCACCGCGAAGCCCGAGGCGAAGGTGGGGTCGGTGCCCGCCAAGGCGCGGGCGGCGCGCCCGCGGAGGTGGGAGGAGGCCGTCTCGCGGTAGATGTGCCGCAGGACGGGCGCAGCGCAGCCGATGGAGAGCCGGCCGGCGCCGTCGACGAGGGCGTACAGGCGCGGGGAGTCCGGGCCCGAGCCGCGGACGGCGGAGCGGAGGGCGCCGAGGACCAGGTTCGCGTCCTCGGCTTCGCCGTGGGCGGCGAGGAGGGCGGCGGCGGCCTCGCCGAGGGCGTCGGGGCGGTGGACCCAGGTGCGGGCGCGGTCGAGGGCGGCGGGGCCGGACATGCGCTCGTAGGCGGCGACGGCGGGCTCGTCGGCGGCGGCTTCGATGAGGTCCAGGACGACCGGGTTCTCCGGCTCGGCGAGGACCAGGTGGTGCAGGGCGGTGGCCCGTGCGGCGTCACCGGTGGCGCCTGCGGCCGCGGCGAGGATGGTGCCGCGGTCCTCGGGGGAGGCTACGGCGGCGAGACAGCGCGCGGCGGGCACGTGCAGCGGGGTGCCGCGGCGCAGCCCGTCGGCGGCCCAGTCGAAGACGGCTTGGACGCCCCAGCCGGGGCGGGGGCCGTTGGGGGTGAGCTGGCGCTGCCAGCGGTCGAAGGAGCCCTGGCGGCGTGCCGCGCCGAGGCGGGTGCCGTGCTCGGTGGTCTCCTCCCACAGGCGCCAGGGGCGGGGCTCGTAGGCGTCGCGGACGGCGGCGGCCAGCCGCGCCTCACCCTCCGCCGTGCCGGGGAAGCGGGCGAGCACGGGCGCGGCCAAGGACAGCAGGCCCTCGTCGTCGTCGCGCAGGGCGAGCTCGTCGAGGGCCCAGGCCCAGTTGGCGCCTGAGGCGGCGTACCGGCGCAGCAGGACGAGTGCGTCGTCGCGGCCGTACGAGGCCAGGTGGCCCAGGACGGACAGGGCGAGGCCGGTCCGGTGGTCGCTGTCGTCGACGAGGTCGTCGGCGCTGAAGAGGTGGCTCTCGATCTCGCCCAGGGGACCGTCGAGGTCCAGGTACAGGCGGGCGTAGTACAGGGAGCGGTTCTCGACCTGCCAGTCCTGGCGCGGGTCACGGAGCACGCACTGGTTGAGGGCCTGGAGGGCCTCGGCCCGGGGGGCCGCGAGTGCGTGCAGGGTGCCGTCGCCGCGGCCCCGCTGGAGGAGCCCGAGCAGGGTCCCGCTTGGCGCTATGACTGGTTCGAACATGGGAATGGCCTCAAATCAAGCTGGGGACGCAACCGGGAATCGGGATTCACAGGGCCGCGTAACAGCATGTGAGGACGTCCGCCGTCTTGTTCCGCTCGATGTAGACCATTGCCTTCTCACTCTCGTCGGTGCTTCGCGACCAGGGCGGCCGGTTCCGCAGGGGTGGGCCCGGACACGGTCGTGTCCTGCCCCCTCCTGCCCGTCCGCCGTGCTCGCGAATCGAATCCGACGCCATGATGACCCAGCCGGTTTGTGCGCCGCGACCACATTTACGGCCGCCGTGACCAACCCGTGAGGTCGGTGCCGGGTCACACCATGCCAGGTCACGGCGGAAAGCGGACTACTTGACTCCGAAGAGTTCGAGCAAGTCGGCCTTGGCGAACATGCGCGCCGTGTCCACGGCGGACGGGGTCCCGGCGTGCGGGTCCGCGCCGGCGGCGAGGAGCGCGCGGATGACGGCTTCCTCGCCCTTGAAGACGGCTCCGGCGAGCGGGGTCTGGCCGCGGTCGTTGGCGCGGTCCGGCTCGGCGCCGCGCTGGAGCAGTGCGGTGACGGCGTCGGCGTGGCCGTGGTAGGCGGCCAGCATGACGAGGGTGTCGCCGCGGTCGTTGGTGAGGTTGGCGGGGACGCCGGCGTCGACGTAGGCGGCGAGCACGGCGGTCTCGCCCTGGCGGGCGAGGTCGAAGACCTTGCTGGCCAGCTCGATGACGTCCGCGTCGGGGGCGTCCTCGGGGCCCCTGTCGGTGGGCTGGTGCTCACTCATCGGTCGCGTTCCGCCTTCCACTCGTTGCTCTCACGTGCGCGCCGGTTCCCCTCCAGCGGCTCCCTGCTCGCCGGTTCCGTGCTCGCCGGTCCGGGCCGGCCGGGTTCCGTGCGCGTCCATTCGGGTGAATCGCCAGGGTAGCGCCCCGACCTGCGCCGACGGGGTCCGTGTCCACGGCGCGGGCACCCTCCCACCCGCACCCCTGCCGGGACGGAGCCCGCCGGGAGGCGCCCGCGGGTGGCCGGGTCGCCGCGCGGGCTGAGCCGGTCAAGTGAAAGATCCATAAATTCACCCGTATGCACCTTTTATCGCATTGATACTTCCTGTGAGCTTGGGACAACTGATGGTGACTGTCCCCACCCACCAGGAGAAACTCTCATGATCCTCTCCATTTCGGGCGTCCTTCTGCTCGGCATCATCGCCTTCCTCTTCTTCAAGAAGGACGGGATGAAGCTCAGCCACGCCTTCGTCTGCGCGCTGTTCGGGTTCTTCCTCGCCGGTTCCGCCATCGCCCCCAGCATCACGGCGAGTACGGCCAGCCTCGCGAGCCTCCTCGGCGGGATCAAGCTCTAGCCGCCCCCGCCCCACCACCACTCCAGGAGACGCCCGTGGCCCGGCGCCCACTCCCCCGCCTCCTCGGCAGCGGCATCCTGTCGCCCGCCCGGGGACGCGAGCTCGCCCGAACGGCGGCCGACAGTGCCACGGACGTCCTCCATCCGCTGCTGGTCATCGGGCGCGGCCTGCGCATCCTGGCCGCGGCCGCCCGGCGCAGGTGGGCCGCCACCCCCAAGGACAAGCGCGGTCCCGCCCTGTTCCTGGGCACCGCCGTCGTCCTGGTCCTCGCACTCGTCCCGTACGGGCCCGGGCTCGCCCTGGCCACCCTCATGGCGGCCGCGGCCTGGCAGGGCCGCCGGCGCTCCCCGGTCGGGACCGGGCCCACCGAGGCCGAGCGCGAACGGCTCGGCTCCCTGTACGAGGCCCTGGTGCCCTACTTCTCCGCACCGGAGGACCCCAGCCCGCTCTTCGCGCACGGCGGTGAGTGGGAGCGGGCCTTCAGCGACCACGCCTTCGACGGAGCGGGCCGGATCACCCGGCTCCGGATCCGCTACCCGGCGTACTTCACCGACGGCGAGCCCGGCTCCCGGGCCCGGATCGAAGCCCTGCTGCACGCGAAGTCGGGGCGCGGCCGGGAGTACCTCTTCGACTGGGACGAGGAGGGCAACCAACTGGACCTGAGGGTCCTGGAGCCCCTGCCCACGGGCATCGCCGCCCAGCCGTTCGTCACCTCGCCCGGCGAAACCGTGCTGGGCTTCACGGACGCGGACGGCGTACCACGCACGCTGCCCGTGGTGGAGGACGGCGAGCTGCGCGACGTGCCGCCGGTGATCTGGCGCACCGGCCCGCGGTCCACCGAGCCGCACCTGCTGGCCGTCGGTCACCCCGGCAGCGGTACGTCCACCCTGCTGCGCTCGATCGCCCTGCAGGCGCTGCGGCAGGGGGGCGACGTCCTGGTCGTGGAGGGCGGCGGCAGCGGCGAGTTCGCCTGCCTGTCGGGCCGGACCGGCGTGCCGGCCGTGGAGTGCGGGCCGGCCGGGGCACTGTCGGCGCTGGAGTGGGCCGCACACGAGACCGAGCGCCGCCTCGTCGCCACGCACCGGGCGCGGGAGGCCGGCCGTCCGGTGCCGGAGGACGTCCGGCGGCCGCTGTGGATCCTGCTGGACCGGCCCGGCGTACTGGCCCAGGTCGCGGCGGCCGAGGGGGCGCCCGACCCCTTCGGCCGGCTCCAGGTGCCGCTGCGGCACGGCCGCGCCGCGCACGTCACGGTCGTGGTGGCCGAGCAGTTCGACCACCTGGAGCTGCTGGGCGACGCAGTCCGGCAGCACGCGCGGGCCCGGGTGGTGCTCGGCCCGGCATCGGTCCGGCAGATCGGCGACGTGCTGGGGCTGCCGCCGCACACCACCCCGGCCGCACAGGTGCCGCCGGGCCGCGGGTACGCCCGACTCGGCTCCGGGCCGGTGCACCGCGTCCAGGTGCCGGCGGCGCCGGACCCGTACGACGAGGACGCGGACCCGGCGCACCGGCAGGCGGTGCTGGAGCTGCTGCCCTCCCGGGGACAGACGTCCCCGGGAGGGGACGGAGCGGGCGGGCGGCCCGCGCCGGCCAAGTCGCTCCAGGCCCAGCCCCCGGCGCAGGCACTGGGCCCGGAGTCCGGTACCGCCGCCCGTACTACGGAGGTACCGGCGGAGGCTCCTTGAGCCGCTGGGCCACGCCCGTGCGCGGGGTCCTGCACGCGCGCGGGGACCCGCGCCGTTAGGCCACGAACGTGCGCGGGGGCTCCGCGCCGCTGCCGCCCGCACCCGTGCTCACCAGCCGGGCGGCCGCCGCGAGCCGGACCGCGGCCTCGTCGGCCACGGGTCCGCCGACCGTGAAGGGCAGCCGGACGTAGCCCTCGAAGGCCCCGTCCACACCGAACCGCGGGCCCGAGGGGACCCGTACGCCGACCCGCTCGCCGACCTCGGCCAGCCGGGAGCCGGACAGCCCGCCGGCCCTGGCCCACAGGGTCAGCCCGCCCCGCGGGACCTCGAACTCCCAGTCGGGCAGCTCCCGGCGCACCGCGGCGACCAGCGCGTCCCGGTTCTCCCGGGCCTGCTCGCGGCGCAGCTCCACGGCCTCCCGCCAGCCGCCGGTCCGCATCAGCCAGTTCAGCGCGAGCTGCTCCAGCACCGGCGTGCCGAGGTCGGCGTAGGCCCGGGCCGCGACGAGGCTGCGGATGACGTCGGGGGCGGCGCGGACCCAGCCGATCCGCAGGCCGGCCCAGAAGGCCTTGCTGGCGGATCCGACGGTGATCACCGTGGAGCCGGACGGGTCGAAGGAGCAGACGGGCCGGGGCATCTCCAGGCCGGGGTCGAGCCTGAGCTCGGCCATGGTCTCGTCGACCACGAGCACGGTGCCGGCGGAGCGTGCAGCCTCCACCATGGCGCGCCGCTGCTCCGCGGAGGCCAGGGCGCCGGTCGGATTGTGGAAGTCGGCGACGACGTAGGCGAGGCGGGGGGCGGCGTCGCGCAGCACCTGCCGCCACACGGCCAGGTCCCAGCCGGCCAGTCCGTCGGCCATGGCGACGGGGACGAGCCGTAGGCCGGCCGCGCGCATCAACTGGAGGATGTTGGCGTAGGAGGGGGACTCGACGGCGATCCGCTCGCCGCGGCCCGCGAAGAGGCTGCAGATGGCGTCCATGGCGCCCATGGCCCCGGTGGTGACCATGATCTGCTCGGGCATGGTGGGGATGCCCTGCTCGCTGTACCGGTCGGCGAGCATCCGGCGGAGGGCGGGGAGCCCGGCCGGGTAGTCGCCGTGGGTGTGCGCGTACGGGGGCAGTTCCTCCAGCGCGCCCTGTACGGCCTTGGTGAGCCAGGGCTCCGGGGCCGGTAGCGCGGCGCAGCCGAGGTCGATCATCGAGCCGAGGGACTCGGGTGGCAGGGGTTCGAGGCCGCGGGCGGGCAGCGGGTTGCCGGCGGGTACGGAGGTCCAGCTGCCTGCGCCGCGGCGGGATTCGAGGAAGCCCTCGCCGCGCAGCGCTTCGTACGCAGCGGCGACGGTGGTGCGGGAAACGGAGAGGGCGACGGCGAGCTCGCGTTCGGCGGGCAGCCGGGCGGCGACCGGAACGCGTCCTTCGAGGACCAGCAGGCGGATGCCGTCGGCCAGGGAGCGGTACGCGGGCGGCTTGCGCGTGCCGGCCGTGCCGGGCCGCTGCTGCTGGGAGGTGATGAGCCGCGCGAGCTGCGCGGCCCCCACTGCCGAGGTCCACTCCGCCATTGCGTCCGGTCCACCTTCCTCGGATTGGCCCCTCCGGGGCCGGGACGAACCCCGGATTGGATTGCCCGTGAAGCCTCAGGGTGCCACGGGCGGGCCGCCCGGGCCAGGGCGGGGGTACCGGTGCTGCTGCCGCCCGGGGCCGGTGCGGCGCCGGCCCGGCCGCCCGGGGCACTCCCGGATGCGGGCCCGGGGGGCGGGCCCGCATCCGGGAGCCCGCATCGCGGAGCTGCCGTGGGTTCACCGGGGCTCCACGGCACGGCTGCCGGGCCGCCGCGAGGAAGGGGCATACTGCGGCAGTGACGCACGCAAGCCTTCGCCATCCGTATTTGGACCACCCCGCTCCGATCCCCTTCGCCCATCGGGGCGGGGCCGCGGACGGGCTGGAGAACACCGCCGCCGCCTTCCGGCGGGCCGCCCGCGCCGGGTACCGGTACTTCGAGACCGATGTGCACGCCACGGCCGACGGCAAGCTGGTCGCCTTCCACGACGCGACGCTGGACCGGGTGACCGACGGCACGGGCCGGATCGCGGAGCGGTACTGGAAGGACCTGCGGCAGGTCCGGGTGGGCGGCAGCGAGCCGCTGCCGCTCTTCGAGGAGCTGCTGGAGGAGTTCCCGGACGCCCGCTGGAACGTCGACGTCAAGGCCGAGTCGGCGCTGCACCCGCTGGTCAACCTGATCGCCCGGGCGCGGGCGTGGGAACGGGTGTGCGTGGGCTCGTTCTCGGAGAGCCGGGTGGCGCGGGCCCACAAGATCGCGGGGCCGCGGTTGGCGACCTCGTACGGGGTGCGCGGGGTCCTCGGGCTGCGACTGCGGTCGTTCGCGATCCCGGCGGCCCTGCGGGCGGGCGCGGTGGCCGCGCAGGTCCCCGAGACGCAGGGCGGGATCCGGGTGGTCGACCGGAGGTTCGTCCGCACCGCGCACGAGCGGGGGCTGCAGGTCCACGTGTGGACCGTGAACGAACCGGAACGTATGGAGGCTCTCCTCGACCTGGGAGTCGATGGCATCATGACCGACCGGATCGACATCTTGCGCACGGTGCTGGACCGGCGGGGGGCCTGGGCCTGACGGGGCCGCGGGACCGCCGCGCGGTACCGGGAAGCCGCGCGGCACGGGGACCAGCGAGGGGGCACTGATGAGTGCGCAGACGACGGACGGGGCAGGACCCGGCTCCGAGGACGGCAGACCTGCCGCGGCGGTGGACGCCGCGCGCAAGCGCGAACAGCAGGGCTGGTACTTCTACGACTTCGCCGTGTCGGTGTACTCGGCGAGCGTGCTGACCCTGTTCCTCGGGCCGTACCTGACATCGGTGGCGAAGGCGGCCGCGGACGCCGAGGGGTTCGTGCACCCGCTGGGGATCCCGGTGCGGGCGGGCTCGTACTTCGCGTACGCGGTGTCGGCATCGGTGGTCCTGGCAGTGCTGCTCATGCCGCTGGTGGGGGCGCTCGCGGACCGGACGGGTCGGAAGAAGCCGCTGCTGGCGGCGGCCGCGTACGTGGGTGCCGCGGCCACGACGGGCATGTTCTTCCTGGAGGGCGAGCGGTACCTGCTGGGCGGGCTGCTGCTGGTCGTCGCGAATTCCGCGCTGTCGGTGTCGATGGTGCTCTACAACGCCTACCTGCCGCAGATCTCCACCCCGGAGGAACGCGACACCGTCTCCTCGCGGGGCTGGGCCTTCGGCTACACCGCGGGCTCGCTGATGCTCGTCGCGAACCTCGCGCTCTACCTGGGCCACGACTCCTTCGGGCTCTCCGAGGGCATGGCCGTGCGGATCTGCCTCGCGTCGGCGGGCCTGTGGTGGGGCGCGTTCGCGCTGGTCCCGCTGCGCCGGCTCCGGGACCGGGCGGTCGTACGGGAACCAGGTGCGGCTCCGGCGGTGAGCGGCTGGAAGCAGCTCGTCGCCACGCTGAAGGACATGCGGCGCTATCCGCTGACCCTGTCCTTCCTGCTGGCGTACCTGGTCTACAACGACGGCGTCCAGACCGTGATCTCGCAGGCCTCGGTCTACGGCGCGGAGGAGCTGGAGCTGGAGCAGTCCACGCTGATCGCCGCGGTGCTGCTGGTGCAGGTGCTGGCGGTGGTGGGGGCCCTGGCAATGGGCCGGCTGGCGGGACGGTACGGCGCGAAGCGCACGATCCTGGGTTCGCTGGCCGCGTGGGCGCTGACCCTGGGTGCCGGTTACTTCCTGCCGGCGCGGACCCCGATGTGGTTCTTCGCACTCGCCGCCATGATCGGGCTGGTGTTGGGCGGCAGCCAGGCACTGTCGCGGTCGTTGTTCTCGCACCTGGTGCCGGCGGGCAAGGAGGCGGAGTACTTCTCCGCGTACGAGCTGAGCGACCGCGGGATGAGCTGGGTCGGGCCGCTGGTGTTCGGGTTGACGTACCAGGTCACCGGCAGCTACCGGGACGCGATCATCTCGTTGGTGGTCTTCTTCGCACTGGGTTTCGTGCTGCTGGCGCGGGTGCCGGTGCGGCGTGCGGTCGAGGCGGCGGGCAATCCTGTTCCCGAGCGGCTCTGACGGCGGCCGCGGCCGTGATCAGGACATGACCGGGGCGCGTCCGGCAGGCGACCGGAGGCCGGATCTTCATGCGATTTCCGAACGGATTTCGACGTCGAAGCAAAGGGCCGGTAGTGTACGCCTTTGGCCTGCCAGGCGGACCGTTACTGCGTGCTGAAGAAGTGAAGACGTTGGGTGACATCTGCTGCCAGATGTGACAAAACGGGCATTGGTGGGTACAACAAGGGGCGGCACGACGGGCGACGCATCACCCGGAGCGGGAATCTATACCGCCGACCGGACGTTGACCGGATGACGACGACAGCGACACCTGTCCTGTGGGCGACAAGCCCGGGAGGCACGATTCATGAGTGAGCGAGCTCTCCGCGGTACGCGGCTCGTGGTTACCAGCTACGAGACGGACCGCGGCATCGATCTGGCCCCGCGCCAGGCGGTGGAGTACGCATGCCAGAACGGACATCGATTTGAGATGCCGTTCTCGGTTGAGGCAGAGATTCCGCCGGAGTGGGAGTGCAAGGCGTGCGGCGCCATGGCACTCCTGGTTGACGGGGACGGGCCCGAGGAGAAGAAGGGCAAGCCCGCGCGAACGCACTGGGACATGCTCATGGAGCGGCGCACCCGCGAGGAGCTGGAGGAGGTGCTGGCCGAGAGGCTGGCGGTCCTGCGCTCCGGTGCCATGAACATCGCCGTGCATCCGCGGGACAGCCGCAAGTCCGCCTGACGGCCGGACCACCAGTCCGCCTGACGGCCGGACGAGAGAACAAGCCGAGGGCCCCCGCCACATCTCGTGGCGGGGGCCCTCGGCTGTTGCCGTTCCCGTTTCAGTGGTCTCGTACGCAGCTCAGAGCGCCGCCGGGCGCGTACGCAGGTCGGTGAGAGCGCCGGCGGGCCGCACCCGGATCAGGGTGCCAACGGCGGCCGGAACCCGGTGTCGGAGCCGGGCCGGTCCTGGCCCTGGGCGTCCGGCCGGTCCTCCCGGATGACCTGGCCCTGCACCACCTTGCCGTCCGGCTGGTGGATGCGGGCCTGCTGGAAGGCGTCGGCCAAGCTCCCGGAGCGGGCCGTGGCCATCCGGCGCTCCAGAAGGCGTCCGGAGCGGCGGCCGATCCACGCCCGGACGGGCGGTATCAGGCACAGCAGGCCCGCGACGTCGGAGAGCAGGCCGGGCAGGATCAGGAGCAGGCCGGCCAGCATGGTGAGCGCGTTGCCCGTGCCGGACCGGGGCGCGGCGGGCGGCTGCCCCTGCTGGGCCTGCTGGGCCTGCTGGGCCTGCTGGAAGGCATCGGACAGGTTCTTGAAGGCGCGGCGCCCGGCCCGCTTGATGACGACGGCGCCGAGCACGATTCCGCCCACGATCAGCGCCGCGACGGTGAGGCCGCCCGCCGCGTCGGCGACCAGGCCGAGGAGCCAGATCTCCAGGATCAGCCATACGGCGATCGCCAGGGGCAGGAACGTACGGGCAGGCGAGCGCCGCCGCCGGTGGGCCGTCGAAGTGGGTGCGCCGGTCGTCATGTCATCCAGTCTGCCCGGACCTGCGTAAAAGCGGGCTCAGCCGGAGGTACCGGGCGTCCCCTAGGGGTTGCCCGTCGGGCGGGCGGCAGCCCCCGGCACGGGGCGGGAGCCGCCGGTCCCGGAGGCCTCAGTGCCTGCTGCCCCCGTCCCGGGAGCGGCTCTTGTCCAGGCCCGCCAGCTTGGCCGCGTGCGACTGCAGGCCCCACTGGGTGACCCGCCACAGGGCCTCGACCACGATGTCCCGGCTCATCTTGCTGTCGCCGAATTCGCGCTCGACGAAGGTGATCGGCACCTCCACGACGCGGAAGCCCGCCCGCACGGCCCGGCGGGCCAGGTCCACCTGGAAGCAGTACCCGGCGGAGGCGACCTGCTCCAGGCCCAGCCCCTCCAGGGTTTCGCGGCGGAAGGCGCGGTAGCCGCCGGTCACGTCACGGATCGGGACGTCCAGCATCAGCCGGGAGTACGTCGAACCGCCGCGGGAGAGGAACTCCCGGCTCTTGGGCCAGTTGACCACCCGGCCGCCCGGCACCCAGCGCGAGCCGAGCACCAGGTCGGCGCCGGCCAGCGCGGTGAGCAGGCGCGGCAGCTCCTCCGGCTGGTGGGAGCCGTCCGCGTCCATCTCGACCAGTACGCCGTAGTCGCGCTCCAGGCCCCAGGTGAAGCCGGCGATGTAGGCGGCGCCCAGCCCCTCCTTGCCCTTGCGGTGCAGGACGTGCACGTGGTCGTCGCCGGCCGCCAGCTCGTCGGCGAGCTTGCCGGTGCCGTCGGGGCTGTTGTCGTCCGCGACCAGGACGTGCGCCTCGGGTACGGCCGCGCGCACGCGCGCGACGATCGGCCCGATGTTCTCCGCCTCGTTGTAGGTCGGAATGATCACCAAGGTCGTGCCGAGCGGTCCGTGGCCTCGCTGTCCGCCGTCGCTCACTGGGTCCGCCTTCGTGTTCTCGTACGTCCTGTCACAGGAGATGACTCTAGAACAGTGGTCGGGGCCCGCGGTCCTTCGGGCCGGTGCGGCTCCCGCCGGATGCGGGTGGACCTCACCGTTGTCCACCGGCCCGCGGGGCCCTGGCCCGGGCCCGACGGATCACCCCTGCGGCCGCACGAAGACCTCCCGGCCGCCGACGACGGTCGCCAGGCACACCGGGAGGTCCCGGCCCGGGGTCAGGTCGGGCAGTCCGGGGGTGCCGGAGCGCGGGTCGGTGGACCAGCGGGCGACCCGGTCGTCGGGGGCCTGGACGATCAGCTCGCCGGTCTGCCAGAGCGCGTAGTCGGCGGGTGCGCCGGGCACCAGCACTCCCGCTCCGTCGCGGCCGAGCGCCCGCCAGCCGCCGCGCGTGTGGGCGGTGAAGGCGGCGCGCACGGAAATGCGGTGCTCGGGGGTCCGGTGGAAGGCGGCGGCCCGGACGGTGCCCCACGGGTCGAAGGGGGTGACGGGGGCGTCGGAGCCGAAGGCCAGCGGCACTCCGGCCTTGAGCAGGGCGGCGAACGGGTTGAGCGTACGGGCCCGTTCGGCCCCGAGCCGGTCCGCGTACATGCCGTCCTCGCCGCCCCAGGCGGCGTCGAAGGCGGGCTGCACGGAGGCGGTGAGGCCCAGCTCCGCGAAGGCGGCGATGGTCTCGGGGGTCATCATTTCGGCGTGCTCGACGCGGTGCCGGGCGGCGCGGACGCGGCCGTGGCCGAGCCGGTCGGCCGCCGTGCGGAAGCCCTCGACGACGGCGGTGAGGGCGGCGTCGCCGATGGCGTGGAAGCCGGCTTGGAGGCCCGCCTCCGTACAAGCGGTGACGTGCTCGGCGATCTCGGCCGCGTCGAGGTAGCCGGTGCCGGTGGTGTCGCCGGCGTCGGCGTACGGGGCGTGCAGGCAGGCGGTGTGGGAGCCGAGGGCGCCGTCCGCGAAGAGGTCGCCGGCGGCACCGATGGCGCCGAGGGCCTTGGCCTGCTCCAGGTCACGGTCGGCCCAGTAGCCGAAGACCCGCGGGCCGGGCCGCTCCCGGGCGAGGTTCAGGAGGTCGGCGAAGTCCTCGGCGGAGGAGATGTCGGGGCCGCCGCACTCGTGGACGGAGCCGATGCCGAGGGAGGCGGCGTGGTCGAGGGCGGCCCGCTGTGCCTCGGCGCGCTGCCCGGGGGTGACGGCGGCGAGCGCGGCCTTGCGGACGGCGTGGTGGTCGTCACGGGTCAGTGGTTCGTCGCCGCGGACGGTGACGGCCGGGACGAGGTCCAGCAGGGCGGTGGTGACCACGGCGGAGTGCACGTCGATGCGGCTGAGGTAGAGCGGGCGGCCGCCGGCGGCCTCGTCGAGTTCGGCGCGGCGGGGGGCTCGGCGCTCGGGCCAGCGGGCTGCGTCCCAGCCGTGGCCCAGCAGCACGCGGTCGCCGGGGCGGCGCGCGGCGTGGGCGCGGACGAGCTGGAGGGCTTCGGCGAGGGAGGCGGCCCGGGAGAGGTCCAGCCCGGTCAGGGCCAGACCGGCGGAGGTGGTGTGCACGTGCGCGTCGGTGAACGCGGGGGTGACGAGCGCTCCGTCGAGGTCGACGACCTCGTCCACGCCCTGTGCGAAGGCGTCGGCTGCGCCCTCGGACCCGACCCAGGCGATGTGGCCCCGCTCGACGACCATCGCGGTGGCGAAGGGGTCGGCGGGGCTGTGTACCTCGCCGCGGCGCAGGAGGACGGTCCGGTCGGGGGCCGAGGCGGAGGCGAAGGCTCCGGCGTCGTCGGCGGAGTGGGCGGTGCGGTCAGTCATGCGCACCAGTCTCCCGGTTCGCGGGTGCCGGTTCGACCGCGCCCCCCTGCGTGCGGGCCGTTCTCCCGCCGGCGGGTCGTGCTTCCGCTAGATGCGGGGCGGGCGCGCCTCGTACGGGGTGGACAGGACGACGGTGGTGCGGGTGGAAACGTGGGCGAGGGCGCGCAGCCGGCCGAGCAGGTCCTCCAGTTCCAGCGGGGTGGCGACCCTGACCTTGAGGATGTAGTTCTCGTCGCCGGCCACGCTGTGGCAGGCCTCGATCTCCGGTACGCCGGCCAGCCGGTCGGCGATGTCGTCGGGGGCGCTGGGGTCGAAGGGCTTCACCGAGATGAAGGCCGTCAGGGGCAGGCCGACGGCCTCGGGGTCGACCACGGCCGCGTAGCCGCGGATCACGCCGCGCTGCTCCAGGCGGCGCACCCGCTGGTGGACCGCCGACGTGGACAGTCCCGTGGCCTTGCCCAGGTCCGTGTAGCTCATCCGCCCGTCCCGTACCAGCAGATCCACGATCTGGCGGTCCAGCTCCTCCATAGCGCTCATAGCCGCTCAACCTACGGCCCGAGGGCGCCCCAGGCACAGTGCTGTCCGGCCACAAGTGGCACCTGCGGCGGGCATGTGACCAAAGCCACAAGGGTATGTCCTACTGCGCCGGGTTGTTGTGGTTACTCGTGCCGCGCGACGGGAAGTGCTTGGTGTGGCCGAGGCCGAAGAACATTGCCCGCCCGGCCCACCCAAGGGGGAGTACATCCATGCAGAACACCAAGCGCACCGGTCGCACCGAACCGGAGCCCCTGGATCCGGGCGCGGTCGACTACGCCGACGACGCCGATTACCTCGACGACGGCGAGGGGTTCGAGATCCGCCACGCGATCTGCCCCGACTGCGGCCAGTCGATCGCCCTCGTCGCGGACGAGGAGTACCTGCCGGAGCACGCGCTCTGCCCGAGCCCGTGGAATCCGTTCGGGCTGACCGTGTGCGCCGGCACGGGCCGCCCGGCCGCCGAGGCGCAGCCCGCCGCGGACGCGGGCGCGGACCACCAGGAGCTGGAGGTCGTCATGCTGACGCTCCCCCAGGGCCTGGACTGGCGTACCCAGCCGTTCTCGCACGTGGGCGGCCCCGGCTCGCGTCCGGTGCGGCTCGCGGCCCGGGTCCCGCTGCAGCGGAGCCGGCACGCCCAGGCCGCTTGATCAGGGCGGACGGCCGGCCGCGGGAGCGCGGCGGGCCCATGACCGGGCCCGGGCCGTTCGGCCCGGGCCTCAGCCGTGTCGGGGGACCTGCGGGCGGCCCGGCGTACGGGGCCTGCGGCGGGGCAACTCCTACGGCTCACCAGTACGCGCCGCGCACCATGGCGTCGAGGGTGGCGTGGTGCAGGATCAGCCGGTCGGGATCGGCCGGGACCGCCACCTCCCCGAAGTGGGCCTGCCGGTAGGCGATGCGCAACATGACGATCCCGTGCCGCAGGGCGGCGTAGAGGGTGTGGAACTCCATGTCGCGCGGGGTGTGACCGGTGAGTTCGGCGTAGCGGCGCTCCAGGTCCTCGCGGCGCAGGAAGCCGGGCAGGCCGCGCTGCCCGAAGCCGGCGGTCAGGTCCTGGAAGAAGCGGTGGAGGTAGACGGTCCAGCCGAGGTCGACCTCGCGCGGGGCGCAGGCGGCCATCTCCCAGTCGAGTACGGCCACCGGTTCGAAGCCGTCGTAGACGATGTTGCCGATGCGGGCGTCGCCCCAGTTGAGGACGGCGGGGCCCTCGTCGGGGGGCCAGAGCTCCTCCAGGCGGTCGAAGCAGCGCTCCAGGAGCGGGGACGGGGCGAGGCCGTCCACCACCCAGGTGTAGTAGGCGCGTTGGGCGTCGACGTGTCGGCGCAGCGGGCTGCCGGATCCGTCGGGGATGAGGAACTCTGCCTCTTCGGCGGGGAATTGGTCGTGGAGGCGGGCGAGGAGGGAGATGCTCGACTCCTGGAGGGCGGCGCGTTCCGCATCAGTGGCGTCGTGCAGCCAGTTGCCCTCGTAGGTGTAGGGCATCACGTCGGGCGGGACCCGGCCCTCGGCCCGCGCCATGACGAAGAAGGGGGCGCCGAGCGGTCCCGGGTCCTCCTCCAGCCACAGCACGCGCGGGACGGGCACGTCGGTGCGGGCGGCGACCAGGCTCATGACCCGGTACTGGCGGGGCATGTCGTAGACGGGGAAGACGGTGTGGGCGGCCGGGTCGGCGGCGAGGCGCAGGGCGCAGGCACGGACCGGCGTGTCGGGGTGCTCGACGTCGAAGAGCAGGGTCTCGCTGGACATGCCGTTGGAGGCGGGGACGCGAACGCCGGAGACGCGGGCGCCGGGGAGACGGCCGTCGAGCCAGGCGGCGAGACGCCGGGCGAGCGCTCCGGGTTCCCGGGTGGAGGTGCGGGGACGTGGTACTGGTGCTGGTGCTGGTGCTGGTCCTGGTGCTGGTCGTGGTGCAGGTGCTGGTGCTGCTGCCATGACTGCCCGTCTTCCTGTGCGCTGCCGGCTGTCCGTTACGGGGCGACCGAGCCGTGGTCGGTGAACCCGCTGGGGTCGTGGCGGCCGAAGCTGCCGTGTTCGAAGATGCCGTGGCCGGTTCGGCCGTCGAGGGTGAACCGGGCCGAGTGGTCGGTGACTCCGTAGGCGGCCATGGGGTGGGATGCCGGGTCGGAGAGGTCGAGGACGCGGCGGTCGGTCCAGCCGCGGCCCTGCCAGGTGCCGTGCTGCCAGTCGGTGGCGGGCGGGTAGCCGGCGCCCACGGCGAGCGGGGAGGAGTTCAGGATCTCGACGCCGAGTTCGAGGGGCTTGCGGGCGGGGTCGATGAGGTGGACGAGAGCGCTCTCGGGGTGCCGGGTGCCGGGACGGTAGCGGATGTCGGTGTGGGGCCAGCCGAGTTGGGCATCGGGGCGGCCGGTGCCCTCGGGGAAGACCTGGACGGCTTCGTTGAGGGTGCGGTGGCCGTCGGCGTCCTCCTGGACGATGACCATGACGAACCGGTCCGGGAAGCGGACGGGGATCCAGAGCCAGTGGAAGCCCTCGGGCCGGTGTTCCTCGGCGGCGCGGCCGCCGTCCTCGCCGGGGATCGGGCGGACGCCCCAGCTGCGGTCCCGGGTTCCGGTCCACGCGTCGGGGGTGAGGGTGTGTTCCTCTCCCCGCGCGCGGAGGGTGCCGGTGACGTGGCCGGCCTGGACGAAGCGGCGGCCTTCGAGGACGAGCCGGTCGCCGCGCCGCTGGGTGTGGTGCGGCTCCCAGACGGCGGGGAATTCGGCGGTCCAGGTGAGGTCGTACGAGAGGCCGTTGGGGTCGGCGGGGTCGGGGTCGCAGCGCAGGGTGATCCGCTTGAGGGGTTCCTCCACGGTGATGCGCAGCGGGCCGACGGCGAGGTTCATCCGGTCGTCGGTGAGGGCGTCGGAGGCGCGGACGGCGAGGAGCCGGTCGCCGGTGCGGAGGGTGGCGTAGGCGTCGATGACGCCCGTGTTGGGGTAGACGCCGAGGCCGGCGATGAGGACGGCCCGGCCGGCGTGGTCGAAGACGTGGAAGATGCAGCGGTCGTAGGCGTTGCGATCGCCGGTGACGACGTGCTTCATCGACAGCGGGGCCTGGTGGATGGGGTACTCGTCCAGGGGGACGGGGCGGTCCGCGGGCATGGCGCAGCTCCAGGGGCGTCGCGGGGGCGGGGCGCGGTGCGGTGCGGTGCGACTGATCAGACTTGACGGTACGTCAGAAATGCAGCCGCCGCCCATACTTCTGGCATACCGCGACACCCCGGCACGCCTGGCCGTCCGCGGCGCCGTGCGGGGGCCGTACGGGGACACCTCGAACGCAAACCCGGGGGGCGGGCGCGGTTACCGCTGGTCGGGCGGCGCGTTGGTCCGGGTATGACCGCACTCGACACGCCCGGCCCGAGAACGGGCCGACGCCGGCGCCCGGCGCCGCACACCGCCGAAGAATCGGTTCAGCACCGGCAGTCCGACCCGCCGATCTACCGGGCGCTGCTGGCCCGCTGGGCGGCCGCCGGCCGCACCCTGCCGGGCCACCGCGACCCGGAGTGGTCCCGCGTCGCGACGTCCCCGATCTGGCCGGCGGGACCCCTCTTCGAAGCATGACCCACGGTGCGGGCGGCCCGTGGCACGCGTCCGGCTCGGCGCCGAAGCCCTGGCGGCGCCAGCAGGCGGCGGCGTCGACCGCTCCTTGGGGACCACGCTCAGCCGCCCGGGCGTACCGGCCGAGCGCCCCTCGCCCCGATCCAGCGCCCCGCGGGAGCGGGGCGGGCCCGCGCGGCGCGGCGAAGCGCGCGCGGGTCCACCCCGACGGCCGAGGCGGGCTCACCCGGTGGGGCGGGTCAGCGGGTTTCGGGGCCGGCCAGGTGGCGGGCGATGACCATGCGCTGGATCTGGTTGGTGCCCTCGACGATCTGGAGCACCTTGGCCTCGCGCATCAGGCGCTCCACCGGGAAGTCCTGGGTGTAGCCGTAGCCGCCGAGGATCTGGACCGCGTCCGTGGTGACGGCCATGACGGTGTCGGTGCAGAACAGCTTGGCCATGGCCGCCTGCCGGGAGAACGGCTTGCCCGCGTCGCGCAGCCGCGCCGCCGCCAGGTACAGGGCCCGGCCCGCCTCGATGCGGGTCGCCATGTCGGCGAGCATGAACCGCAGCCCCTGGAAGTCGGCGATGGGGCGGCCGAACTGCGTCCGGCCCTGCGCGTAGGCGAGGGCCTCGTCCAGGGCGGCCTGGGCGACGCCGATGGCGCAGGCGGCGATGCCGAGGCGGCCGGCGTCCAGGGCGGCCAGGGCGATGGTGAAGCCCTGGCCCTCCTCGCCGATGCGCCGGGCGTCGGGGATGCGGACGCCGTCGAAGTGCAGCTGGGCGGTGGGCGAGCCCTTCATGCCCATCTTCTTCTCGGGGGCGGCCGCCGAAAGGCCCTCGGCGTCGCCGGGCACGAGGAAGGCGGTGATGCCCTTGGGGCCGTCGCCGCCGGTGCGGGCGAGGACGGTGTAGAAGTCGGCGATCCCGCCGTGGGTGATCCAGGCCTTGGTGCCGTTGATGACCCAGTCGTCGCCGTCGCGGACGGCCTTGGTGGCGAGCGATGCGGCGTCGGAGCCGGCGGCCGGCTCGGAGAGGCAGTAGGCGCCGAGCAGGCCGCCGCCGAGCATGGCGGGCAGGTGGGCGGCCCGCTGCTCCTTGGTGCCGTAGCCGGCCAGGCCGTGGCAGGCCAGGGAATGGACGCTGACGCCGAGGCCGACGGTCAGACGGGCCGCGGCGAGCTCCTCCAGGACCTGGAGGTAGACCTCGTAGGGCTGGTCGCCGCCGCCGTACTCGCTGTCGTACGGCAGGCCGAGCAGGCCGGATTCGGACAACAGGGTGAAGACCTCGCGCGGGAAGTGCCCGGCCTCCTCCTCTTCGGCGGCCCGGGGGCTAACCTCTCGCTGGGTGATCTCTCGTACGAGCGCGAGGAGGTCCCGGGACTCCTCGGTGGGCAGCTGACGGTCCACCGGCTGCGGGGCGCGGTCGTTCATGGCGGCGCTCTCCTCCCTCGTGGGCACGGCGGCGACGCGTGAGGTGTGGGACGCGCCGCCGGGTAACGGTGCTCTTACAGCCGATACTGCCTCCCGGATCACGGAACGGGCAGTTCAGCGGCTGCGGCGGCATGAGTATGCCCGATCAGGGGCTTCCCGTCACCGGGGCAAGATCACCGGAGAAAGCCCAGGCAGTGGGCGGTTTTGGACACTCCGGGACGAACCCGCAGCAGCCGTCGGCGGCGCCGGGGCGGGGCGGGCGGACGCGTCCGCCGGGTGGCGGAGGGGGCCGGTCGGGTTCCTCGGCGGTACGGGCGGGCCGGGCGGCGGCGTGCCTGCGGCGTAGGCAGCAGGGGTTGTACCGGACAAGTACCTTGCGGCGGGCGGAACTTCGGCCCTCACCTCCGGCGTACGCCGCGGGACGACGACGCGGGGCGGCCCGGGAGTTCCCGGGGCCGGTCAGAGCCAGCCGAGCTGCGTGACGAACATGGCGACGACCACCACCAGGGTCCAGCCGAGCACGTGCTCCAGCCACGAGGAGCCGTCCTCCGGGCCTCCGGTGCGGGCCCGGGTCCGGACGGGGGCGGTGGGGGCGGCGCTGTGTGCGGTCATGCCGTCCAATGTGCCAGCGTTCGCGGCTTTCGCGGTAGAGACGAGGGTCACTGGTGGCGCGCGTCACGTCCCCGCCGCACCGCCGGGCCCCGGCCGTCGTACGGCCGGGGCCCGGTGTGCCGGTGTGCCCGGTGGGCGGTGTCCGCCGCCCGGCGCCGGTGGGGGCGGCGCCGGGCGCGGGACCGCTCAGGCGCGGTTGCGGCCCGCCATGCTCGCCATGGCCAGCGCCAGCAGCAGGGCGACGCCGCCCGCGATGACGTTGCTGACCACGGTGCGGGTCGTGTCGACGTTGCCGGAGATGCACCACGGAGCGATGATCGTCCAGGCACCGATGGCGACCGCCGTCCACGCCATGGCGTGGGTGCGTTCGTAGGCCGAGCCGAGTCCGCTCATGCACAGGCAGTAGGCGAGGCCGGCTATCAAATTGTTCACCGCCAACGAGGTGAGGCCGCTGAATCCCGCGATCCACGGCGATGCGGCCAGGTACAGGCCCGTGATCAGGGCCAGTGCTTCCACGGCCTGGGCGGCCGGCGTGCTGGTGACCCGCTCGAACCGCGAGCGCATCTCGGCGAGGTCGGGGTGGTGTTCGATGCTGTGGGTGGTCATGGCGGGCCGCCTCCTGTAGAAGACTTTATGTGCCCTTTATCGCTTATGTTGCGCTTGTCCTTTCTCCAGGTCAACGGGTGGCGGACCTCCCGGGCCCTTCTCTCACAGCACCCCGACGGCCTTGAGCGCCACGACCTGGGCGAGGGACGGGCGGGCCGGGGCGTAGAGGTAGCAGACCCCGCCGGAGCCGGAGAGGACCTTGCCCGCGGCGTTGTGGCGTTTGGTCCGCAGCCAGGCGTTCTCCCACTCGCGACGCTCGTACACCCGGCGGACGGAGGGGTTGTCCGGCGAGTTCGGATCGTTGGCGACGATGTCGCCGGCCCCGGTGAAGCCCACGACGGTCATCAGATGGCCTGCGGTGCCGTAGCCCGCGCCGGTGAGCTCCTCGGCCCGGAAGGACAGCGAGGTGATCACGGGGATGCCGGAGCGGATCACGGCCTCCAGGTCGGTCAGGGAGCGGAGCCGGGTGACGACGCCGGCGAGCCCCTCGTAGGTGGCGGCGTAGGCGGCGTTGAAGGGCCAGTTCCCGCATCCCCGGTAAGCGTTGTCGTACGTGGCGCGGGCTGCGTGGCACACCTGCGGGTCGCCGTAGGCGCGGTTCACCCACTCCAGGTCCTTCGCCGCGGGCTTTCGGCCCCAGTATTCGATGACCATTTGGGAGGAGGTGGGACTGCACCAGGCCTCCCCGCCGTTGTCGTACTCGGGGTACCGGCCGAGGTGGACCTCCTGCGAGTAGCGCGGCACCTTCAGCTCGTGGGCCCGCCCGGAGGGGGTGGAGGCGGTGACGGTGAAGCGGTCCGGGACGTCCGAGGTCATGGCTCCGGCCAGCCACACCGTGGGGCCGTCCGCGGCGCCGGGCCTGCGGTGGAGGGTGAGGCGCAGCTGCCAGGCGGCGATCCGAAGCCCTGACGCCCGGGCGGGGGCGTCGACGGCGAGGGTGTCGGTCCACACCGTCGACCGGCCGTCCGACTGGCCGTCGACGGAGGTCCGGCGGATGTCGGCGTCGCCGGAGGCCCAGCGGGCCATGACGTACCAGGGGCTGGTGGAGCCGTCGCCGTAGGTGACCCGGAGGTCGGCCTGGATCCAGGTGCCGGCGGGGGTGGCGGCGTTCCAGGAGGCGATGACCTCGGTTCCGGGGACGGTCGAGCGGTGCACCGGCGAGGTCCACACGGCGTAGTCCCAGGTGCCCTTCTTCCCGGTGTGCGGGTCGGCGTACTCCGTGCGGCCCGCCGGGGCGGCGAACTGCAGTCCGGGCCGGGCACCGGCGAGGACGGCGGTGCCCCGGTGGGTGCCCGCCTCCCAGTGGCTGCGGGAGAACCAGAACCGGTTGTCCACGGTGGGGCGGGCGGCGCCCCCCGCCTCGGCGCCGGCCTCGGCGCCGGTTCCGGTCGTGGCTCCTGCGCCGGCCCGGGCGCCGGCCGCGACTTCGCCGGCGGTACCGGTTCCGGCGGCGGCCTGCGCCGTGCCGACTCCCGGGCCGACTCCCGGCTGCGCGGCGGCCGCCGCGGCCCTGCCGCCGGGCACCGCGGCTGCGGCGGCGGCCGCGAGGGCGGCCAGGACGGCCCTGCGTGGTGTGGGTGCGGTCATGCGGAATCCCCCAGTGGGTCGGTGAGGCGGATCGGCTGCTCCACCCTTCCAGTTCCCGACGGTCGGGCGTCGACGCCGGCGGCCCGTGTCGGGGTGAACCCGCGTGTGCCGGGTCCGGCCGTAGGCTGGCCGGGTGGAGTCACACCAGTCGCTCGCGCCGCTCGCGCGCGAGATCAGCGCCCTGCCCCCGTCCCTCGGCCCCGTGCGGCTGATCGGGATCGACGGGCACGCCGGGTCCGGCAAGAGCACCTTCGCCCGACGGCTCGCCGAGGCCCTCGGCGGGGCGCCCGTACTGCACCTGGACGACGTGGCCAGCCACGAGCAGCTCTTCGCCTGGCCGGACCGGCTGCGCGCACAGGTGCTGGAGCCGCTCGCCGCCGGCCGCCCGGCGCGCTGGGCCCCGTACGACTGGGTGGCGCGGCGGTTCGGCCCGGAACAGGTGTTGGAACCGGCGCCGGTGCTGCTCGTGGAAGGCGTGGGGGCCGGGCGGCGCGCACTGCGGCCCCGCCTGGCCCGGCTGCTGTGGATGGAGACGCCGCGCGCCGAGTCCTGGGGGCGCGGACGCCACCGGGACGGGCGTGATCTCGCCGATTTCTGGGACGGGTGGGAGCGCGCGGAGCTCGCGCACTTCTCGGATGATCCTTCGCGCCCCTTCGCGGACACCCTGGTGCGCCAGAGCGGTACGGGATACGAGTGGTCTTCCGAGGCTGGAGCGACTGCCGGAAGGGCGGCTTCCATCACTGAAGGTGACGGACTCCCCCGGGCCTGACCAGCTCCGGAAAACCACTTGCGCAGGTGTTCACCGGCTTGCTTGACCTGGGCCCCGCACCGGCCTTACGTTCTGAATGCGCGGTCTTTCCAGGCCGCAGCGGACGCGAAGCCCCCGATTGTTCCCCCGTGATCGGGGGCTTCGTTCTGCCCCGGTACCCGTCCCCGCCCCCGTCCCGGCGGGTCGACCTCCCCGGGATCTTCACCCTGAGTCACGTAGGGCCCCGACCCGGCGCTGCGGACCGGTACCCGCAGCACCCTACGTAAGGTGCGTCGCCGCAGGTACGATGCAGCCCTGATTTCATCGGCACGGCGACAACTCGCGGAATCGACGCGGGGGTTGCCGGGCACCACGGGGGCAGGCTTGTGGGGGACGTGATGGATTTCGGGACGCCGGGCAGTGCGCACGCCCCGGCCGAACTCGCCTGGCTGCGCGCGGTGGACGCCTGCACCATGGGCGCCTATCCGCAGGCCGAGGAGGAGTTCCGGACGGCCGTCCGGCTGGATCCCTCGATGGCCGACGCCTGGTTGGGCCTGCACGCGCTGCGCGTGGACACCACGACCGCGTTATTGCGCATGTACACCCACCGCGACCGCTTCGGCGAACAGCGGACCAGGCACCGGCGGACCCTGAACTCCTGGTACTGGCTGGGCTGGTGGGTCCAGCCGGTGCTGGAGAGCAGGCGGGACCTGCTGCTGGCCCACGCCTCGCACTGGCTGGACGGCCGCCACGTGCCCGAGCTGGACCAGGCGCTGGCCGCGCTGCCGCCGGTGGACGCCGACCCGCAGGTCCGCTTCCTGCACGCCTGCCGGGCCTATCTGGTCAAGGACTGGGAGCAGCTGGTCCGGCACACCGAGCCGCTCGTGGACGATCCGCTGCTCGGCATCGAGGCCGGGCTCTTCGGCGGGATGGCCCGGGTCCGGCTGGAGATGTACGGGCAGGCCGAGCCCATGCTCTCGGCCGCACTGATGCGCTGCCGCAGCGAGCAGCCGCAGCGCAAGGAACTGCGCTACTGGCTGGCCCGGGCGCACGAGGGCACCGGGCGCAGTGCGGCGGCGCTGCCGCTGTACCGGGCGGTGCACCGGGTGGATCCGGCGTTCATGGACACCGCGGCACGGCTGACGGCGATCGAGGACAGCGAGGACTACGACGGGTACGCCGGATATGCGGGAACGGGGTGCGAGGCCTACGGCGGGCACAACCTGACCCAGGCGGGCGGCTTCGCGGCGGTGACCCTGGGCGGCGGCCCCGCCCAGGACCTGGGCGTCGCCCCGGACGGGCAGCCCGAGCCGCCGGACCCGCTGACCGCACCCGACCCGCCGGCGCCGCGCTTCGGAGGGCCGCCCCCGGGCCGGGGCGAGGGCGCGCGGCGCAAGACGTCGCTCCCCGCCCAAGGCGTGCCCGGAGGCCTGCCGGCCGGGCCGGCGGACCCGGAGCTGCTCGCCGAAGCGCTCGCGGAGCTGGAGCGGATGGTCGGCTTGGAGCCGGTGAAGCGGCAGGTCAAGGCACTGTCGGCGCAGCTCCACATGGCCCGGCTGCGGGCCGGGCAGGGGCTGCCGGTGCAACCCCCGAAACGGCACTTCGTGTTCTCCGGGCCCTCCGGCACCGGCAAGACCACAGTGGCGCGGATCCTGGGTCGGGTGTTCTACGCGCTGGGGCTGCTCGGCGGCGACCACCTCGTCGAGGCCCAGCGGGCTGACCTCGTGGGCGAGTTCCTCGGGCAGACCGCCGTCAAGGCCAACGAGCTGATCGATTCGGCGATCGGCGGGGTGCTGTTCGTGGACGAGGCGTACAGCCTGTCCAACTCGGGCTACAGCAAGGGCGACGCGTACGGGGACGAGGCCCTGCAGGTGCTGCTGAAGCGGGCGGAGGACAACCGGGACCACCTGGTGGTGATCCTGGCCGGCTACCCGGCGGGCATGGACCGGCTGCTGTCCACCAACCCGGGGCTGTCCTCGCGGTTCACCACCCGCGTGGACTTCCCCAGCTACCGGCCGTCGGAGCTGACCGCGATCGGGGAGGTGCTGGCCGAGGGGAACGGCGACTGCTGGGACGAGGAGGCGCTGGAAGAGCTGCGGAGCGTCAGCACGCACGTGGTGGAGCAGGGCTGGATCGACGAACTCGGGAACGGGCGGTTCTTGCGCACTCTGTACGAGAAGAGCTGCGCGTACCGGGATCTGCGGCTGGCCGGGTTCCTGGGCGCGCCGTCCCGGGAGGACCTGGCGACGCTGCGGCTGCCGGATCTGATGCAGGCGTACGGGGAGGTCCTGTCGGGTCGCGGCCCGACGGACCGCGACCGCCCGGAGGCCCCGCCACCACCGTTGTAGCGGCCGCCCCGCTGACCGCTCCGCTCAGCCGTTCCCCCACCCCGCCCGGTCCCGCAACCGGTCGCTCCGCCCTGGACCCCCAGCGCTTGGAACACCGGCGGGGCGGGAGGGGTGGGGAGAGTCCGCAGGGCCCGGCCCCGCAGGAGCGCGGCGCCGGCGGGGCGTCGGGTCCCGCGGGGGCCGGGCCCTGGGGGTCAGGCGGTCAGGCGGTCAGGGCGCGTACCGGCTGGGGGCCGGGGCGGCGGGGCGGGATGCGGTGGGCGGGGTCCCGGACTTCGCCGACCAGCATTTCGAGGACGTCTTCCAGGGCGACGAGGCCCAGGATCCGGCCGGCCGGGTCCGCCACCTGGGCCAGGTGGGTGGCGTCGTGGCGCATGACGCTCAAGGCGTCGTCCAGGGGAAGCGTGGACGACAGCGTCGGCATGCGGCGCCAGACCCGCTGCGGCACCGCCCGCTCCCGGTCCTCCAGGTCGAGGACGTCCTTCACGTGCAGGTAGCCCATGAAGGCGCCGCCTTCGGAGCGGACGGGGAAGCGGGAGTACCCGGTGCGGACGGTCAGCTGCTCGATCTGCCGGGGCGTCGCCGCCGGGCCGACCGTGACCAGCCGGTCGCGGGCGAGCAGCACGTCGGTGACCGGGCGGCTGCCCAGCTCCAGGGCGTCCTCCAGGCGTTCCTGCTCCCTCGGTTCCAGGAGCCCGGCCTGCCGGGAGTCCTCGACGAGCCGGCCGAGCTGGGCGCTGGTGTAGACGGCCTCGACCTCGTCCTTCGGCTCCACCTTGAAGAGCCGGAGGACGACGGCGGCGCAGGCCCCGAGGGCGGTCGTGATCGGACCGCACAGGCGGGCGAAGGCGACCAGGCCGGGGCTGAACCACAGGGCGGTCCGCTCGGGGGCCGCCATCGCGAGGTTCTTCGGGACCATCTCGCCGATGACGAGGTGCAGGAAGACCACGGCGGCGAGGGCGACGGCGTAGCCGAGGGGGTGGATCAGGCCCTGGGGGACGTGGGCGGCGTGGAAGACGGGCTCCAGCAGCCGGGCCACGGTGGGTTCGGCGACCGCGCCGAGGGTGAGCGAGCACAGGGTGATGCCGAACTGGGCCGCGGCCATCATCCGCGGCAGGTTCTCCAGGCCGTGGAGGACCTGGCGGGCCCGTTTGGACTCGGCCGCGAGGGGCTCGATCTGGCTGCGGCGTACGGAGACGAGGGCGAACTCGGCGCCGACGAAGAAGCCGTTGGCGAGGACCAGGAGCAGGGCGAACAGGAGTTGGAGCGCGTTCACCGGCCCGCCGCCTCGAGTTCGGCGGGGACGGCCGGGCTGGGCGCGGTGCGCACCAGGCGGACGCGTTCGGCGCGGTAGCGGCCGACCTGGCGGACGGAGAGCTTCCAGCCCGGCAGTTCGGCGCGGTCACCGGGGGCGGGGATCCGGCCGAGCAGGTCCGCGACGAGGCCCGCGACGGTCTCGTACGGGCCGTCGGGCACCTCCAGGCCTATCCGGCGCAGGGTGTGCACCCGGCAGCTGCCGTCGGCCTCCCAGGAGGGCCGGCCGTCCTCGGTGGGTACGGCGGCCAGCTCGGGGCCGTCGTCCTCGGCGAAGTCGTGCTCGTCGCGGACCTCGCCCACGAGCTCCTCCACGATGTCCTCCAGGGTGACCACGCCGGCGGTGCCGCCGTACTCGTCGACGACCACGGCCATCGGCTGTTCGCTGCGCAGCCGCTCCAGCAGCGGCTGCACCGGCAGGGAGCCGGGCACCAGCAGCGGGGGGACGCAGATCCGGCCCACGGTGGTGCGGGCGCGGTCGGCCTCGGGCACGGCGAGGGCGTCCTTGAGGTGGACGACGCCGGTGACCTCGTCGATGCGCTCCCGGTAGACCGGGAAACGGGACAGGCCGGTGGCGCGGGTCAGGTTGAGCACGTCGGCGGCGGTGGCCGTCTGCTGGAGGGCGCTGACCTTCACCCGGGGGGTCATCACGTGCTGGGCCGTGAGCTCGCCCAGCGAGAGGGTCCGTACGAAGAGGTCGGCGGTGTCCTGTTCGAGGGCACCGGCCTGGGCCGAGTGGCGGACCAGGGAGACCAGTTCGCCGGGGGTGCGGGCGGAGGCCATCTCCTCGGCCGGTTCCACGCCGAAGGCCCGCACGAGGCGGTTGGCGACGGCGTTGAGGCCGGCGATGACCGGCCGGAACGCGCGGGAGAAGAGGGTCTGCGGCCCGGCCACGAAGCGTGCCACCTGGAGCGGCCGGGAGACCGCCCAGTTCTTCGGGACGAGCTCGCCGACGACCATCTGGACGGCCGAGGCGAGCAGCATGCCGATGCCCACGGCGACGCCGGAGACGGCTCCGGAGGGCAGGCCGGTCGCCGCGAGGGGCCCGGCCAGCAGTGCGGCGAGGGCGGGTTCGGCGAGCATGCCGACCACGAGGGAGGTGATGGTGATGCCGAGCTGGGTGCCGGAGAGCTGGAACGACAGCTCCCGCAGGGCCCTGACCACCGTACGGGCACGGCGGTCGCCTTCGGCTGCGGCGCGTTCGGCCTCGGGCCGCTCGACCGTGACGAGGCCGAACTCGGCCGCCACGAAGAAGCCGTTGGCGAGGATCAGGGCGAAGGCCGCCAGGAGCAGGAGTAGCGGGATGGTCATGCGGCCGCCTCCACGGGGAGGGCGGCGCGGGTACTACCGGACGGTCCGTCCATTGCCGGAGGGAGTCACTCCTTGAGTTGCAGGTGCCCTCGGGCCACGGGGTCCCGGGGCCGGTGGGTGGGCGCACGGCCGCGCCCGCCACCAGGGTAGTCATTGAGATCGCCGCCGCAATGGGACGCAGCGGTCCGCTTGTCGGCGCAGGCCCTATCAGTGGTCGTGGCGCCCGGTTCCGCGGGCTTCGACGAGGGCGCGCAGCGTGCGCGCGTCGCCGATGGCCTGCTGCTTGGCCACGCCGGGCTGGATGCCCAGGACGGGCAGGCTGGTGCCGTCGCTGAGGTCCAGGAACACCCAGGGGTCGCCGGGCCGGAGGTTGACGCGCAGGACCTGCGCCCACACCAGGCGGCGGGTGGTCGTGAGGTTGACCACGGTGACGCCCGTCTCGTCCGCGACCACCTTGGGGCGGCTGAGCAGGACCAGGACGGAGGCCATCAGGGCGGCGGTGACGACGAAGCTGATCCGCTCACCGCCGCTGAGGTTCTCCAGCAGGAGGGCGATCGCGGTGATCGTCGCGAACATGGCGAGCCCGACGCCCAGCAGGACGACCCGCGTGCGGGTCGGCCGGAAGGTGACCGGCAGGGCGGGTAGTGCGGGCTGGGCGGCGGACTCGGCCATGGTGCGGGTGATGCCTTCTTCAGGGGGCGTACGGGTCGGTCGACGGCGTACGGGTGGGCGTACGGGTCTGCGTACGCGTCACAGGCGGCAGGCGTGGATCGAGGTGGTGAGGATCGCGCGGGCGCCGAGCTCGTACAGGTCGTCCATGATCCGCTGGGCGTCCTTGGCGGGGACCATCGCGCGGACGGCGACCCAGCCCTCGTTGTGCAGCGGGGAGACCGTCGGGGACTCCAGGCCCGGGGTGAGGGCGACCGCGCGCTCCAGGTGCTCGGCACGGCAGTCGTAGTCCATCATCACGTAGCTGCGGGCGACGAGGACGCCCTGGAGGCGCCGCAGGAACTGCTGCACCTGCGGGTCGTCCCCGTCGGCGCCGTCGCGCCGGATGACGATGGCCTCGGACTTCAGGATCGGCTCGCCGATGACCTCCAGGCCGGCGTTGCGCAGGCTGGTACCGGTCTCGACGACGTCGGCGATGATCTCGGCGACGCCGAGCTGGATGGCGGTCTCGACCGCACCGTCCAGGTGCACGACGGAGGCGTCGATGCCCTGGTCGGCGAGGTGCTTGGCGACGATGCCCTCGTACGAGGTGGCGATCGTCATGCCGTGGAAGTCCTCGGTGCCCTTCGCGGTGCCGGGCTTGGTGGCGTAGCGGAAGGTGGACTTGCCGAAGCCGAGGGGAAGGATCTCCTCGGCGTTGGCCCCCGAGTCGAGCAGCAGGTCGCGGCCGGTGATGCCCAGGTCGAGCCGACCGGAGGCGACGTAGATCGCGATGTCCTTGGGGCGGAGGTAGAAGAACTCCACCTCGTTCTCGAGGTCGACGACCACGAGCTCCTTGGACTCCTTGCGCTGGCGGTAGCCGGCCTCATGGAGCATCGCCGACGCCGCTCCGGAGAGAGAGCCCTTGTTGGGGACGGCGATGCGCAGCATGAGGCTTCCTTCAGTGCGAGATGCGATAGGTGTGTGTGGTGTGGGTGTGTCTAGAGGTGCTTGTAGACATCGTCGAGGGAGATCCCGCGCGCCACCATCATCACCTGAACGTGGTACAGCAGCTGGGAGATCTCCTCGGCGGCGGCTTCCTCGCCCTCGTACTCTGCGGCCATCCAGACCTCGGCGGCCTCCTCGACGACCTTCTTGCCGATGGCGTGGACGCCCTTGGCGACCAGTTCGGCTGTGCGGGAGGTGCCGGGATCGCCGGCAGCGGCCTTGGCCTGGAGCTCCGTGAAGAGCTCTTCGAAGGTCTTGGAGGGTTCGTTCGCCATGATGGTCCTCAGAATACGGGGTCGTCCGCCGCCACTCAGCGCCAGGGTTCGCTGACGGACCGCAGGGTTGCTGCGGTGGAGACGGCGGCGATGACCGCTTCGTGCCCCTTGTCCTCGTTCGACCCCTCAAGGCCGGCGCGGTCCAGCGCCTGTGCCTCGTCGTCGCAGGTCAGTACACCGAAGCCGACGGGGACTCCGGTGTCGATCGACACCTGCACCAGGCCCTGGGTGACGCCCTGGCAGACGTAGTCGAAGTGCGGGGTGCCGCCGCGGATGACCACTCCGAGGGCGACGACGGCATCGTAACCGCGACCGGCGAGTACCTTCGCCACCACCGGGAGCTCGAAGCTGCCGGGGACGCGGAGCACGGTGGGCTCGTCGATGCCCAGCTCGTGCAGGGCGCGCAGGGCGCCGTCGACGAGACCGTCCATGACCTTCTCGTGCCACTGCGCCGCGATGACGGCGACCCGCAGGTCCCCGCAGTTCTTCACGCTCAGTTCGGGTGCGCCCTTGCCGCTCACTGCTGTGCTCCTCGGTGGTTCGTGTTCGTGGGTGATGGTGCGTGGTTCAGGTGTACCGGTGCTGTCCTACTGGTTGCCGCAGGCGGCCGGGACGGTCTCGCCCAGCCAGGGCAGGTCGTGGCCCATCCGGTCCCGCTTGGTGCGCAGGTACCGCAGGTTGTGCTCGCCCGCCTCGACGGGCATCGGCTCCCGGTCGTTGACGGCGATGCCGTGCCGGACGAGGGCCGCGGACTTCTCGGGGTTGTTGGTCAGCAGTCGGACGCTCTTCACGCCCAGGTCGGCGAGGATCCGCGCGCCGGCGGCGTAGTCGCGGGCGTCGGCCGGGAGGCCGAGTTCCAGGTTGGCGTCGAGGGTGTCGCGGCCGCGTTCCTGGAGCTCGTACGCCCGCAGCTTGGACACCAGGCCGATGCCGCGTCCCTCGTGGCCGCGGAGGTAGACGACGACGCCGCGGGCCTCCTCCTTGATGCGGGCCATGGAGGCGTGCAGCTGGGGGCCGCAGTCGCAGCGCAGGGAGTGGAAGATGTCGCCGGTCAGGCATTCGGAGTGGACGCGGACGAGGACGTCATCGCCGTCGCCGACCTCCCCGTGGACGAGGGCGACGTGCTCGACGCCGTCGACGGTGGAGCGGTAGCCGTACGCGGTGAAGTCGCCGAAGGAGGTCGGCAGGGTGACCTCGGCCTCGCGGCGCACGGTCGGCTCGGTGGAGCGGAGGTAGTCGATCAGGTCCGCGATGGAGATGATCGACAGGCCGTGCTTGCGGGCGAAGGGGATGAGCTCGGGCAGGCGGAGCATGACGCCGTCCTCGCCGGCGATCTCGACGATCGCGCCGACGGGGCGCAGGCCCGCGAGGCGGGCGAGGTCGACGGCGGCCTCGGTGTGGCCGTTGCGGACCAGGACGCCGCCGGGCTTGGCCCGCAGCGGGAAGACGTGGCCGGGGCGGACGAAGTCGGAGGGCTCGCAGGCGCCGTCGGCGAGCAGGCGCAGGGTGGTGGCACGGTCGGCGGCGGAGATGCCGGTGGTGACGCCGTGGGCGGCGGCCGCGTCGACGGAGACGGTGAAGGCGGTCTTCATCGACTCGGTGTTGTCCTGCACCATCTGGGGCAGTTCGAGCCGGTCCAGCTCGGGGCCCTCCATGGGGGCGCAGATCAGCCCGCGGCACTCGCTCATCATGAACGCGACGATCTCGGGGGTGATCTTCTCGGCGGCGACGACGAGGTCGCCCTCGTTCTCGCGGTCCTCGTCGTCGACGACGACCACCGGGCGGCCGGCCGCGATGTCGCGGACGGCCTGCTCGATCGGGTCGAGCCGGAAGGACTCCGCGAGGAGGGCGTCGAAGTCGGGGACGGGCTTGAGGGGGGTCATGCCGTTGCTCCTTCCAGGGCCGGGGCGGTGGTGGTGCGCGAGCGCTGGTACCAGTCGTGGGCACCCCACAGGACGAGCGCGAAGTAGACGACGTACACGAGGCCGGAGAACGCCAGCCCGTTGGTGAAGGCGAGGGGGACGCCGACGAGGTCGACGAGCAGCCACGCGAACCAGAACTCCACGAGGCCGCGGGCCTGGGCGACCATCGCGACGACGGTGCCGACGAAGATGTAGGCGTCGGCCCACGGGCTCCACGAGAGGTTCGGGTAGAGGGTGAACAGCCCGCCGACGGCGAGGGTGCCGAGGGCCGCGCCGGCCAGGAGCAGTCCGCGCTCGGTCCAGGTGCCGGTGCGCACGGCGAGGGAGCCGTCCTGGGCCTGTCGCTTGCCGAGGTGCCAGGCGCGCCAGCCCCAGGCGGCCACGCCGATGACGAGGAGCTGCTTGCCGACGCCACCGGCGAGGTGCGCGGAGGCGTAGGCGGCGACGAGGATCAGGCCGGAGAGCAGCTGGGCGGGCCACGTCCAGATGGAGCGGCGCCAGCCGAGGGCGAGGGCGGCCAGGCCGATGAGGTTGCCGATCATGTCGGACCAGATGACCTTCTGGCCGAAGACGGTGAAGGCCTCTGCGTTGAGCCAGCTCAGGGCGGTCACCGGTCGGTCTCCTCGGCTTCGTCGGCGCGCGCGGCCAGGGGGTCCACGCCGGCGGCCAGCAGGCGCTCGACGTACTTGGCCAGGACGTCGACCTCCAGGTTGACCGGGTCGCCGGGCTGCTTGGTGCCCAGGGTGGTCAGCGCGAGGGTGGTGGGGATGAGGCTGATGGTGAAGTGCTCGGCGGCGGCATCTACCACGGTGAGGCTGACGCCGTCCACAGTGATAGAGCCCTTCTCTACGACGTACCTTGCGAGGTTCTCCGGGAGGGAGACCTTGACGATCTCCCAGTGCTCGGACGGGGTACGGGAGAGGATCGTGCCGGTACCGTCCACGTGGCCCTGGACCAGGTGGCCGCCGAGGCGTCCGCCGAGGGCCATGGGGCGCTCCAGGTTGACCCGGGAGCCGGGCCGGAGGGCACCGAGGCTGGAGCGGTTGAGGGTCTCCTGCATGACGTCGGCGGTGAACTCGCCGTCGGCGGTGTCCACGACGGTCAGGCAGACCCCGTTGACGGCGATGGAGTCGCCGTGCTTGGCGCCGTCGGTGACGAGGGGGCCGCGCAGGCGGAAGCGGGAAGCCTCCGAGAGCTGCTCGACGGCGGTGACCTCGCCCAGTTCTTCGACGATTCCGGTGAACACTCAGTGCTCCTTGGGGGCGGTGGTGGGGACGGCGGTGATGCGCAGGTCGGTGCCGGTGCGGACGGCCTCGGTGATCTCCAGGCGGACCGCGCGGGCAAGGGTGGTGATGCCGGCGCCGGCGAGGGCGGCGGGTCCGGCGCCGAGGAGGGCCGGGGCGATGTAGCCGACGACGCGGTCGACGGCGCCGGCTTCGAAGAAGGCTCCGGCGAGGGTGGGGCCGCCTTCGAGGAAGAGGGCGCGGACGCCGCGGGCGTACAGCTCCGCGAGCAGGTCGTGGATGCCGATGCGGCCGTCGCGCAGCGGCAGGCGGAGCACCTCGACGCCTGGCAGGTGCCGGGTGTCGGCGTCCTCGCCGACGACGAGCAGGGTGGGTGCGGCGTCGTCGAGGATGCGGGCGGACGGCAGCAGGGAGGCGCGGGTGTCGATGGCGACGCGCAGCGGCTGCGTGACGCCGTCGACACCGCGTACGGCGAGGTGCGGGTCGTCGGCGCGCAGGGTGCCGCCGCCGACGAGGACGGCGTCGGACTCGGCGCGCAGGCGGTGGACGTCGGCGCGGGACTCGGGGCAGGTGATCCAGCGGCTGGTGCCGTCGGCGGCGGCGCTGCGGCCGTCGAGGGTGGCGGCGTACTTCCAGGTCACGTGGGGCCGGCCCAGGCGCACGGCGGTCAGCCAGGCGGTGTTGCCCGCCTCGGCCTCGGCCTGGAGGAGCCCGCCCTCGGCGGTGATCCCGGCGGCGCGCAGGGTGGTGCCGCCGCCGCTGGCCTGGGGGTTCGGGTCGGGGACGGCGTAGACGACGCGGCGGACGCCGGCGTCGATCAGGGCCTGGGCGCAGGGTCCGGTGCGGCCGGTGTGGTTGCAGGGTTCGAGGGTGACGTAGGCGGTGCCGCCGCGGGCGGCGGCGCCTGCGGCGCTCAGGGCGTGGACCTCGGCGTGCGGGCCGCCGGCGCGCTGGTGCCAGCCCTCGCCGACGACGGCACCGGAGGCGTCGGTGATGACGCAGCCCACGATCGGGTTGGGGCTGGTGGAGCCGAGGCCACGGACGGCGAGTTCGACGGCGCGGCGCATGGCGCGGGTGTCTGCGTCCGCGTCGTGCGGTGCGTGCGCGGCGTGGGGTGCCACCGGGTCCTCCTGCCTCATCGGGCACGGACTCCGGGGCCTGTCGGGCTACGACAGATGAGCGGTACAGGCACGCGGGGACGCCGAGGTCGGATGAACGGTCCGCTCGGCACGCGTCCCGGGGGGACGCGCGCAGGGACCGCCGACGGCGGCGTACCGGTGTGACTGCCCGCCGCGCACTGCCTCCCATCCGGACTTTCACCGTCGGTCCAGGAATTTCACCTGGTCAACCGGCCGCTGGCTGCGGACGGGTCGCGGACTATACCGCCGGTTCGGAATTACACCGACCCCGGAGTGCGCTGCTCTTACTGGTACTCCTGCCAGTCTGCCACGGGCGATCGGAGGCCATGCGGGAGAAATGCTGTGGCCTGAGTCACAGCCGGGGGGGTTTCGCGGGAGTCCGTCAAGTGCACCCAGGATTGGTCCAGACCTATTGACGGCTTGGTCTAGTCCTCTTAACGTTCCCTTCACCTCCCCGGGAGAGGGCCCGTCAGATGTGCGCACGTCGCGGGCCAACACGCACCACTTCCCTGCCTGTTGTGTCCTGCACTCCTCCCTTCCCCAGGAGGCACCATGCTGTCCCCCACACGCACGAGAGCGTTGCTCCTGGCAGCCGGCGCGGCGATCGCCGGACTGCTGGCAACCGGGCTCACCACGACCGGGCCGGCAGCCTGGGGGTCCCCCCGGACGGAGTCCGGGGGAGAGAACTGTCGGCCCGACGGCCTCTACCGGACCCCCGGCGTAGACGTCCCCTACTGCTCGGTCTACGACACCGACGGCCGCGAGAAGATGGGCGCCGACCACCAGCGGCGCGTGATCGGCTACTTCACCGGCTGGCGCACCGGCAAGGACGGCCGGCCCGCCTACCTCGCCGACGACATCCCGTGGGACAAGATCACCCACATCAACTACGCCTTCGCGCACATCGGCGGCGACAACAGGATCTCGGTCGGCGCGGACGGACCCGACAACGCCGCCACCGGCATGACCTGGCCGGGCGTGGCCGGGGCCGAGATGGACCCGACCCTCCCCTACAAGGGCCACTTCAACCTGCTGACCAAGTACAAGAAGCAGCACCCCGACGTGAAAACGCTGGTCTCGGTGGGCGGCTGGGCCGAGACCGGCGGCTACTTCGACGCCGACGGCACCCGGGTGGATTCGGGCGGCTTCTACGCGATGGCCACCCACCCCGACGGCTCCGTCAACCAGGCGGGCATCAACACCTTCGCCGACTCCGCCGTCGCCTTCGTGAAGAAGTACGGCTTCAACGGCGTCGACATCGACTACGAGTACGCGACGTCGATGAAGGACGCGGGCAACCCGCTGGACTGGTCGCTGGCGAACCCCCGCCGGGCCGGCCTGGTCAAGGGCTACGACGCGCTGATGAAGACCCTCCGCGAGAAGTTGGACCGGGCGGGCGCCGCCGACGGCAAGCACTACCTGCTGACCGTGGCCGCCCCGTCCTCCGGCTACTTGCTGCGCGGCATGGAGACGTACCAGATGCAGAAGTACCTGGACTACGTCAACATCATGTCCTACGACCTGCACGGCGCCTGGAACGAGCACGTCGGCCCGAACGCCTCCCTCTTCGACGACGGCAAGGACGGCGAGCTCGCGGCCGCCGGGGTCTACGGCTCCCAGCAGTACGGCGGCATCGGCTACCTCAACACCGACTGGGCGTACCACTACTTCCGCGGCTCCATGCCGGCCGGCCGGATCAACATCGGCCTGCCGTACTACACCCGCGGCCACAAGAACGTGCAGGGCGGGACCAACGGCCTGTGGGGCAAGGCGGCGGCGACCGGCTGCCCGGCCGGCTCCGGCCTGACCAAGTGCGGTGACGGCGCGGTCGGCATCGACAACCTGTGGCACGACAAGGACGACAACGGCAACGAGTCCCCGGCGGGCTCGAACCCGATGTGGCACGCCAAGAACCTGGAGAAGGGGATCGTCGGCGACTACGTCACCCGGTACGGCTTCCCGGCGAACACCACGCTGACCGGCACCTACGTCCGCACGTACGACTCGGCCCTGGTAGCACCGTGGCTGTGGAACGCGCAGAAGAAGGTCTTCCTGTCCACCGAGGACGAGCAGTCGGTGGCTGCCAAGGCCGACTACGTGGTCGACCGCGGCATCGGCGGCACCATGGTGTGGGAACTGGCGGGCGACTACGCCTGGAACGCGGCGAAGGGCCAGTACGAGATGGGCTCCACGCTCACCTCACTGATGTACGACAAGTTCAAGGCGGCCTCCCCGTACGGGGCGAAGAAGGCGGGTGCCACCGCGCTGCCGACCCGGGCCGTGGACGTGCAGGTGGAGTTCACCGAGTTCAAGCTCGGCGACTCGAACTACCCGATCACCCCGAAGATCAAGATCACCAACAATACGAAGGTGGCGCTGCCCGGCGGCACCGAGTTCCAGTTCGACTACGCGACCTCGGCCCCGGACAACGCCTCCGACCAATCCGGCTTCGGCACCAAGGTGATCAGCAGCGGCCACACCGGTAGCAACACGGGCGGGCTGAAGGGCGACTTCCACCGGGTCTCGCTGAAGCTGCCCGCCTGGCAGTCACTGGCCCCGGGCGCCTCCGTCGACCTGGCGTTCAACTACTACCTGCCCGTGTCCACCCCCTCCAACTGGACGGTGAGCGTCTCCGGCACCACGTACGCCCTGGCCGGCGACCTGGCCCGCGGCACCGCGGTGGTGGAACCGGGCGGCGGCTCCCAGCCGCCGACCAGCCAGCCGCCCACGAGCCCGCCGCCGACCAGCCAGCCCCCGACCAGCCCGCCGCCGGGCGGCACCTGCACCAACCCGGCGTACGTCGCGGGCAGCGTCCACACCGGCGGGACGGTCGTCTCCCACAAGGGCCGCAACTGGAAGGCCCAGTGGTGGACGCAGAACGAGGAACCCGGAACCACCGGCGACTGGGGCGTCTGGAAGGACCTGGGCGCCTGCTGACACCCGTGTGACACGGCCGGGTCGGCCGGCAGGACGCGGGGACCCGGTGGCCCGGCGCCACCGGGTCCCCGCCCGTGCGCCCGGGCCCACCCGCGTCCCCGGCAGCCCGGTCCGCCCGGCCCGCGCTCCCCGTACCCTGCCGCGGTGATCACTTCTGCCACCGCCCGCACCGCGGCCTTCGAGGAGCACCGGTCCCGGATGTTCGGCATCGCCTACCGGATGCTCGGCTCCGCGGGCGAGGCCGAGGACACCGTCCGTGGAGCATCCCGGCGCCTGGCTGGCGAAGGCCGTCACCCACCTGTGCCTGCACCGGCTCACCTCGGCGCGTGCCCGGCGCGAGCAGTACGTGGGTCCCTGGCTGCCGGAGCCCGTCCTCACCGACGGCGGAGCGCTCGGGCCGCTGGAGTCGGCGGAGCAGCGCGACGGCGTTTCGACGGCCCTGCTGGTGCTGCTGGAGGAGCTCACTCCGGGGGAGCGGGCCGTGTACGTGCTGCGCGAGGCCTTCGCGTACGGCCACCGGAGATCGCCGGGCTCCTCGACCTGTCCGAGGCCAACTGCCGGGAGCTCTACCGCCGGGCATCGGCGCGGGTGGCGGAGGGCCGGGCCGCCGCAGGCCGGTCGGCGGCCTCGGAGCGCAAGCGCTTCGAGGCGGACCCGGCGCACTGGCGCGTGCTGGTGGAGACCTTCCTCGCTGCGGCCCGGGACGGCGACCTGGTCCGGCTGGAGGGGATGCTCGCCGCGGACGTGCGGTACGTGTCGGACGGCGGCGGCGTGGTCAGCTCGGCCCTGCGGCCGGTCGTCTGGCCGGGACCGGGTGGCCCGGTTCCTGGCGGGGGCGTTGCACAAGTACGCCGCGGGCCTCCGGCTCGACTTCGCCGTGGTCAACGGGGAGCCCGCGCTGATCGTCGGCGGGGACGGGGTCCTGCTGGTCGAGTTCGACGAGGGGCTGGTCAGGCAGGTGCGGGCGGTGGTGAACCCGCACAAGCTGGAATTCCTGCAGCGGCAGCTGTCACGTTCCCCGTCGCTGTCCAATCCCAGCGGGTGAACGCACCTCCCCAGTTAAGGACGGACACCATGAGCACGATCCTCGTCACGGGCGGCACGGGCACCCTCGGCTCTCCGCTCGTCGCCCGGCTGCGGGCGGCGGGCCACGAGGTGCGGGCCCTCAGCCGGCACTCCCAGGACCACCCGGTGGACCTGATGGACGGCCGCGGGCTGGACGCGGCGACGGCGGGCGCGGAGGTGGTCGTGCACTGCGCGACCAACCCGCGCGGCGGTGACGACGTGGCCGCCGGGCACCTGATCGAGGCGGCCCGGCGGTCGGGGACCGTCACGAACACCGTCTACGTCTCGATCGTCGGCGTGGACGTGATCCCGCTCCGCTATTACGAGGTCAAGCACCAGGTGGAGCGGATGCTCCTGGAGTCGGGGCTGGGGGTCACCATCCTGCGCACGACGCAGTTCCACGACCTGGTGGCGATGGTCACGGACACGGTCGCGAAGCTGCCGGTGCTGCCGGTGCCGCTGCCGAAGGGGGTGCGGGTGCAGCCGGTCGCCGTGACGGAGGTCGCCGACCGGATGGCCGAACTGGCGGTTCCGACCCCGGCGGGCCGGGTCCCCGACATGGGCGGGCCCGAGGTGCACGCGCTGGTGGAGCTGGGGCGTGCGTACCTGGAGGCGACCGGCCGCGGGCGCCGGGTGTTCGCGCTGCCGCTGGCGGGCAAGGCGTACGCGGCATTCCGGCGCGGCGGCAACCTGACCCCGCAGAACGCCGTGGGCAAGGTGACCTTCGCCGACTTCCTGGCCGAACGGGCCTGACCCGGAGGCCGGTCAGGCCCCGAAGAGGTCCGCCTGGGCGGCGTCGGCGGCGGCCAGCCGGGCGCCGGCGAGGACCGCCGGGTCGCCGAGGGCGGTGGCCCGGACGGAGGTCGGCACCGGGGTGAGCGCGGCGAGCCGGCGGGCGACCCGGTCCGCGAGGGCGGGGCCGCCGGCATGGCCGAGCTCGCCGCCGAGCACCACGCACCCGGGATCCAGTACGGCGGTGACGGCGGCCGCGCCGAGGGCGATGCGCTCGGCGAGCGCGTCGAGGAAGGCCGCCCCGGCGGCTCCGGCCACCGCGTCGCCCACCGGCCCGGTGAAACCGTGCGCGGCGGCCAGGTCGGCCACCGCGGCCCGGCCGGCCAGACTGTGGAAGCCGCCCGAGCAGTCCGCGCCGGAGGGCAACACCCCCGTGCCGGGCACCGGGAGGAAGCCGATCTCGCCGGCTCCGCCGGAGGCCCCCCGGCGCAGGCGGCCGTCGAGGACCACGGCTGCACCGACGCCGGCGCCGAGCCACAACAGGACGAAGGAGTCCACGTCCCGGGCCGTGCCGATGCGCTGCTCGGCCAGGGCGGCCAGGTTGGTCTCGTTCTCCACCGCGACCTGCGCGGGCAGCCGCCGTTGGAGGGCGGCCACCAGGTCCCGGTGCCAGGCGGGCAGTCCGGCGGTGCTGCGCAGCTCCCCGCCGGCCCGGGCCACCAGTCCGGGGGCGCCGACGACCACCGTGTGCAGCCGGTCGGCGCCGGTCTCGCCCGCCAGCGCCTCCAGCACGTCCACGGCCTCCTCGACCGCGTCCACCGGCAGCGCCTTCTCGGCCAGGGGCCGGCCGAGCAGGTCCGTGACCACGGCGGTCGCGCTGTCGGTGCGTACGTCGAGGGCCGCCAGGTAGGCGCGGCGGGCGACGATCCCGTACACGCGGGCGTTGGGGCCGCGGCGCTGTTCGCCGGACTCCCCCACGACCTCGATGAGCCCGGCCCGGGTGAGTCGCTCGACCAGGTCGGCCACCGAGGGGCGGGACAGCCCGGTGAGCGCCTTCAGCTGAGCCGCCGTCAGGGCTCCCTCCTCCCGCAGCAGGCGCAGGGCGAGGCGGTCGTTGATGGCCCGGGCCGTGCTCGGCGAGGCGGGGGACGGGGCGGCGGAGGGCCGGGCCTTGGCAGCAGTCACGCGCCCATCCTAAGGAGCTCCGCCGCCCTTACCATCAGGCAGGCTTCCTGATAGTTTCATGGTCATGAACGGGGAATCCGACCTCGGTCCAGAGCGCCTGCGCCGCGCCAGGATCGCCATCGCCGCAGTCTTCTGCGTCCACGGCGCCGTCACCGGCTCCTTCGCCACCCGCATCCCGTGGATCCAGGACCACACCCAGATCGGGGCGGGGGCCCTCGGCCTCGCCCTCGCCTTCCCCGCCCTCGGCGCGGCCCTCGCCATGCCGTTGGCCGGGAGGGTCAACCACCGCCTCGGCGCCCGGCCCGCGCTGCGCGTGATGTTGGCGCTGTGGACGCTGTCCCTCGCCCTGCCCGCCCTCGCCCCGAACCTGACGGCGCTGTGCGCCGCGCTCTTCGTGTACGGGGCCACCTCCGGGATGTCGGACGTGGCGATGAACGCGCTCGGCGTGGAGACCGAGAACCGGCTCGGCCGCTCGATCATGTCCTCGCTGCACGGCATGTGGAGCGGGGGCGCCCTCCTGGGGTCGGCCGCCGGTACCGTCGCCGCGCACGCCGGGGGCGGTGCGCAGCTGCACCACCTGCTCGCCGCTCTGGCGCTGACCGCGGCCGGGCTCGTCGCCGTACAGGGCGTGCTGGACCTGCGCAGCGGGGCGGACGAACCTGTTCCGCCGCACTTCGCCCGGCCGCCGGCGTCCGTGCTGCTGATCGGCCTCATCGGGTTCTGCGCGGTCTTCGCGGAGGGGGCGAGCCTGGACTGGTCGGCGGTCTACCTGCGGGACGTGCTGGACGCGGACGCCGGGCTCGCGGCCGCGAGCACCACCGCCTTCGCGCTCACCATGACGCTCGCCCGGCTCGCCGGGGACCGGGTGGTGGACCGGTTCGGGGCGGTGCGCACGGTCCGGGCGGGTGGGGCGCTGGCCACGGCGGGGGGACTGCTGGTGGTGACGGCCCGCCACCCGGCCGCGGCCCTGGTGGGCTTCGGCCTGATCGGGCTCGGCGTCGCGGTGGTGGTGCCGCTGGCGTTCGCGGCGGCCGGGCGCAGCGGGCCGGCGCCCGCGCAGGCCATCGCGGGTGTCGCGACGATCACGTACACCTCCGGACTGATCGCCCCGTCGGCGATCGGCGCAGTGGCGGACGCGACCTCGCTCGTGGTGTCCTTCGGACTGGTCACGCTGCTGGCGTTCGGGCTGACCGTGGGGGCCTCGGCACTGCGGCCGCGGCCCGCGGTCGGGGGCACCGCCCTCGCCGATCGGGACGAACCCACTGGTATACGGCCGTAACATGACACTGGCCTCGGCGGGTCCACCGACCCGTCGCGGCCGGAATGCTCGATCGACCGGCTCGACGGAAGTGGTGGGTGGGACATGGGCCTCGGCGTGCGCTGGACCCTGCACGGAGACGGGCGGACTCCCGCCCCCGGCGCGGTGGTCCGGCCGGACGAGCGGCTGTCGTGGCCGCGCACGGCGGGGCTCGGCGCCCAGCACGTCGTGGCGATGTTCGGTGCGAGTTTCGTCGCGCCGGTCCTGATGGGCCTGGACCCGAACCTGGCGATCATGATGTCAGGTCTGGCGACGATCGTGTTCCTGCTGGCCACGCGCGGCCGGGTGCCCTCGTACCTGGGCTGCTCGCTGTCGTTCGTCGGCGTGGCGGCGGCGATCCGGGCGTCGGGCGGGGACAGCGCGGTGGTCACGGGCGCCCTGCTCAGCGTGGGCGTGGCCCTGTTCCTCGCCGGCCTCGCGGTCCAGCGGTTCGGCGCGCGGATCATCCACACGGCGATGCCACCGGTGGTGACGGGCGCGGTGGTCATGCTGATCGGCTTCAACCTGGCGCCGGTGACGGCCTCCACCTACTGGCCGCAGGACCAGTGGACGGCCCTGCTGACCATGCTGTTCACCGGGCTGGCCGTGGTCTGTCTGCGCGGGTTCTGGTCGCGCATCGCGATCTTCCTCGGGCTGGTCTTCGGGTACGCCGTCTCCGCCCTCTTCGACCTGCTCTTCGGCAAGATCCACTCACCGGCGGGCGGGACCGGGGCCGTCGACCACTGGCGGCTCGACCTCTCCGGGGTCGCCGAGGCCGACTGGATCGGCCTGCCGGCCGTCCACGCCCCGCAGTTCGAGTGGTCGGCGATCCTGGTCGCCCTGCCGGTGGTGATCGCCCTGATCGCCGAGAACGCCGGGCACATCAAGGCCGTCGCCGAGATGACCGGCGACCCGCTCGACGACACCCTCGGCACGGCCATCGCCGCCGACGGGGCCGCGTCCGTGCTGTCCACCGCGGTCGGCGGCCCGCCGAACACCACCTACTCCGAGAACATCGGCGTCATGGCGGCCACCCGGGTCTACTCGACGGCGGCCTACTGGGCGGCCGCCGGCTTCGCCCTCCTCTTCGGCCTGTGCCCCAAGTTCGGCGCCGTCGTGGCGGCGATCCCCGGCGGCGTGCTCGGCGGGATCACCGTCATCCTGTACGGCATGATCGGCCTCCTCGGCGCCCAGATCTGGCTCAACGGGCGCGTGGACCTGCGCAATCCGCTGAACCTGGTGCCGGCCGCGGCGGGCATCATCATCGGCATCGGCGGGGTGGAGCTCCAGCTGACGGAGTCGTTCGAGCTCGGCGGGATCGCCCTCGGCACGATCGTGGTGATCACCGGCTACCACACGCTGCGCTACTTCGCCCCCGCACACATGAAGGAACAGGAACCGCTGCTGGACGCGGGCACCTCCACGTACGACGCCGACGGCACGGGGCGCACCGCAGACTGATCCGCCCCGTCCCCGGCCCGGCGGATCCGCCCGGGGTGGTGCCCTGCAGCAGTGCTCCGGGGGCCGCGGTTTCCCCCGAACCGGCGAAACGCGGCCGTGCGCCCTCCCGTCGACGGGCAGCCCCTGGAACCCTCGGGCCCATGGCGCAGATGACGGTCGAGGTGTCGCTGGACCCGGTGCTCGCGCGGATGCGCGGGCTGGACGGGCGGTTGCACCCGCGCGACGGGGTCGCGGTCTTCAACCGGGTCTACCTGACGGTCACGCGCGAGCTGCGCGAGCGCATCGCCCGCGGCGGGTTCCCCGAGGTGCGCACCGCCACGACCCTGACCGTGCTGTTCGCGGAGCGGTACCTCGCGGCGGTGGAGACGGCCTCCGACGGTCGCCGGGTACCGGCCTGTTGGCGGCCCCTGTTCCAGTACCGGCGTCACCCCGGGGTGCGCCCCCTCCAGCACGCCCTGGCCGGGATCAACGCGCACATCGGCTACGACCTCCCTGTGGCGGTGGTCGCCTGCTGCCGGGCCCTGGGCTGCGCGCCCGCCGCCCTGGAAGCCGACTTCGACCGGGTCGGGGACACCCTGGTGGCGCTGGAAGAGCACATCCGCGAAGACCTGATGCCGGGCCCGGACCTGCTGGAGGTCGCCGACCCGCTGACGCATCTGCTCGGTTCCTGGAGCCTGGAACGGGCCCGGGACGCAGCCTGGTCGGCGGCCCGCCTCCTGTGGATGCTGCGCGACAGCCCCGACCTGACGGGTGAGTTCACGGAGTCCCTGGGCGCAGGCGTCGGCCTGGTCGGCCGCTGCCTGCTGACCCCGACGTCCGTGCGCAACGCGCCGGCGCACGGCTGCTGATCCTGCGGCCCGGCACCCGACGCGCCCTCGGACGGCCCGCTTCGGCCTCGGCCCCGTCCACCGCGGTGTCGACGCCCTGAGCGAGAACGATCGGGATGCAACCGGTTCCCGGGATCTTCGACGAGGTCCCGCGCGGGCGTTGAAAACGGGCCGCCGCCGCGCTGTGTACGCGGGGGCGGCCCGTGGTCACGGGGAGCCGGGGGCTCAGTCCTCCGGGAGCTCGACCGGGGCGATCTCGTCGTAGACGTCGCCCGGGCCCGGGTTGGTGGCGTCGGTCTCACCGCCGAGGTGGTGCATGACGCCCCAGACCGCGTTCAGCGCCGTCTGTACGGCGCCCTCGGCCCAGCCGGCCGTCCAGGAGATGTCGTCGCCGGCGAGGAAGATGCCGCGCTTGTCCTCCGGGAGGCGGTCCTGCATGAAGTGGGTGAACAGGCGCCGCTGGTACCGGTAGTGGCCGGGCAGGTTGGCCTTGAACGCGCCCATGAAGTAGGGCTCGTTCTCCCAGGAGACCGTCACCGGGTTGCCGATGACGTGGCGGCGGATGTCGACCTTCGGGTAGATCTCGCCGAGGGACTTCAGCATGACCTCCATCCGCTCGTTCGCGGACAGCGGCAGCCACTTCAGGCTGTCGTCGCACCAGGTGTACGACAGGCAGATCACGGCCGGCTGGTCGGGGCCGTTGTCCAGCAGGTACGTGCCGCGGGTCATCCGGTCCGTCAGCGTCATCGACATGACGTCGCGGCCGGTCTCCTCGTCCTTGTCCAGCCAGAACGGGCGGTCCACCGGGATGAAGAGCTTCGAGGACTCCATGTAGTGGGTGCGCTCGATCGCCGTCCAGTGGTCGATCGGGAACAGCGAGTCGTCGCACTCGATCTTGGAGAGCAGCATCCAGGACTGGGCCGTGAAGATCGCGGCGCGGTACGTGCGGATGTCACCGGAGGCGTCCGTGACCGTGATGCGGTTGCCGGCCGTGCGGTGCAGGCGGGTCACCGCCGGGCGGGGGGTGCCGTCGTGGAGGGAGGACAGCGAGGTGCCCTGCGCCCAGTGGAGGATCTTCTCGGGCTCGCGCTCCCACAGGCGCAGCGGCAGCTGCTGGGAGCCGCCGACGATGCCGCGGTGGTGGTCGTCCGCCTCGGTGTAGACGACGCGGAGGATCTCCAGGATGGAGTTGGGGAAGTCGGTGTCCCAGCCGCCGGTGCCGAAGCCGACCTGGCCGAAGATCTCGCGCTTGCGGAAGGACTTGAAGGCCTCCGACTCGCACAGGTAGCCGTAGAACGTCTGGTTGTCGAGCTTCTCGACGAGCTTGGCCCAGATCTCGCGGATGCGCGGGACGTCGCGCTCGCGCATCGCGGTGTTCATGTCGGAGAAGTCGGCGCCCTCCTCCAGGCAGGCGTTCCACGCGTCGGCGACGTCGCGGTAGATCTGCGGGAGGTCGGCGATCGTCTCGGCGTAGTGGGTCTCGCCCTTGAGGTCCACGACGGTGGAGGGGGTGGCCTCGGCCAGCGGGTTCGGGAACGGCTCGGTCTTCAGGCCGACGAGGTCGATGTAGTGCTGGAGGGCCGTGGAGGAGGGCGGGAAGCGCATGGCGCCCATCTCCGCGGTGAGGCCCTCGGTGCCGGGGCCCTCGAAGCCGACGGTGCGCAGGCGGCCGCCGATCTGGTCCGCCTCGTAGACGACGGGCTTGAGGCCCATCTTCATCAGCTCGTAGGCGGAGATGATGCCCGACAGGCCGCCGCCGATGATCGCGACCTCGGTGCCGTGCTCGGTCGCCGGTATCTGACCCAGACCCGCCGGGTGGGCGAGGAAGTCGTCGTACGCGTACGGGAAGTCCGGACCGAACATGGTGATCGGCAGGCGTCCGTCGCTGTGCGGGACGGCGGTGGTGGGCACCGTGGACGTCATGGGGTACGACTCCTTGCAGGGTGGGGCAGAGGGGGTGGGCGGAGCGGGCCGGGGGCCGGGGGCCGGGGAGCCTAGGGGCGGCCGGGGGCCTAGGGGCCGGGGGCCGGGAGGGGGCTCAGACGAGGGAGGAGTAGAGCCCGGGGCGGCGGTCGCGCAGGTAGGGGTTGTTCTCGCGCGAGTTCCGCAGCAGTTCGGGATCGACCTCGCCGATCACCATCTCCTCGCCGCGGCCGGCCCGGGTGCGGGTGACCCCGTCCGGGGAGGCGAGGCAGCTGAGTCCGACGAACTCGAACTCGCCTTCAGGGCCGGTGCGGTTGACGTACGCGATGTACATCTGGCTCTCGAAGGCCCTGACGGGGACCATCTGTTCGGCGACGAACTGGAACGGGTGCATCTGCGCGGTCGGCACCAGGAGGAGGTCGGTGCCGGCCAGCGCGTGGGCCCGGACGTTCTCCGGGAACTCCACGTCGTAGCAGATCATGATGCCGATGCGGAGGCCGTTCAGGTCGGCCTGGACGACCTGCGTGTCGCCGGGCGTGAAGGCCTCCTGCTCGAAGCAGCCGAACAGGTGGGTCTTGCGGTAGTTCGCGAGGCGGGCCCCGTCCGGGCCGATGAGCTGCGCCGAGTTGTAGACGGTCCCGCCGTCCCGCTCCGGGTAGCCGTACAGGACGGCGAGCCCGTGCCGGCGGGCGATCCCTGCGACGGCGCGGGCCGACGTGCCGTCGGCCGCCTCGGCGAGGGAGGCGATGTCCTCGACCGGCAGTGCGTAGCCGGTCAGGAACATCTCCGAGGTCACGAGGAGCCCTGCACCGGCCTCGACGGCACGGGCCGCGGCCTCGTCCAGCGCCTTCAGGTTCACGGCGGTGTCGCCGAGAAGTCCGGAGCTCTGGAGGAGGGCGGTGCGCAGCGGGGGCATGGGCGTACCTCTGTGGCAGGTGGGGTGGGGTCCTACGAAGGTACGGTTTTGTGTTCGACCCGGACAAGCCGTGACCGTTGCGCTGCGCTCATCGAATCGTTGCGCGTTTGGCCGGTGGGGCGGCGATTCGTTGCGCAGGGGGCCCGCGCTTCGTCCTGCCGGGAGCTGGGAACGGGCCCGGGGCGCCGGGGCGGGAGGCTGGACGGGCGCTGCGACGCCGCAGGTCATCAAGGGTATGGCCGCCGTGTCGGCGGCGGTGCGCCCTGCCGCCCGCCGCGGGGCATAAAGCCGCCCGCGGTGGTTGCTGACCATGGTGACCGTCGTACCGAGTAGCCCGTTGACGGTGCGCGGGGCCGTCATGACACCGTCCGGGGCCCGGGCGCGCCGTCCGAGGAGAGGAGTGCACCGCCCCATGTCGCCCGAAACGGAGACCGCCGCGCCCGTCCACGTCCTGGACAACCCGGTCTGGGCCGCGCTGAACGGCCCGAGCGGCAGCGCTTTCGCCGAGACCGCGCCGGGCGGGCTCGCCGCCCGCTACACCACCGACACCTCGCCCTTCGCCGCGCTGGCGGACCCGCGGGACCCGGACGCCTGGGCCGACCTGGCGGAGCTGGTGGGTCCGGACGGGCCGGTGTGGGTCACCGGGCTGCTGGCCCCGCCGCCCGGGTGGACGACGGTGCTGTCGATCGAGGGCGTACAGCTGGACGGTTCGACGGTGCGGGCCGAGCCCGCACCGGAGGCGGTCCGGCTGGGCCCGGCGGACGTGCCGGAGATGGCGGAGCTGGTGGAGCTGACGAAGCCGGGACCGTTCCTGGAGCGGACCGTGGAACTGGGCGCCTACCTGGGCATACGGCACGAGGGACGGCTCGTCGCCATGGCGGGCGAGCGGATGCGGCCGCCTGGCTGGTCGGAGATCAGCGCCGTGTGCACGCACCCGGACCACCGGGGGCGCGGGCTCGCCGCACGGCTGGTCCGGGCCGTGGCGGCGGAGATCACGGCGCGCGGCGACCGGCCGTTCCTGCACGCCGCGGCCGACAACACGGGGGCGATCGCCCTGTACGAGTCCATGGGTTTCGCCCTCCGCCGCCGCCCGTCCTTCATCGGTCTGCGCGCCCCCGCGGCGCCGCGGGGCTGACCGGTGCCGGCCCGGCCCGGCCCGGGAAGGGCGGAATCACGCCATCCGGAGTGCTCTGCGGCAGCCGGCAGGTTTGCCGGGGCGGCGAGCGGTCACACGCGGACGCAACGACGACAGGAGGTACACCGCCATGAACGACGTCTCACGACTTCCGGGGGCCGCGTACCACCACTGGCAGTGGCAGCTGCGCGCCGCCTGCCGGAACCTGGGCCCCGGCCGCTTCTACCACCCGGCGGGAGAGCGGGGGCCGGAGCGGGAGGAGCGCGACGAGGCGGCGAAGCGGGTGTGCGCGGTCTGCCCGGTGCGGGCCGCGTGCCTGGAGCACGCGCTGCGCACGCGTGAGCCCTTCGGGGTGTGGGGCGGGCTGACCGAGGAGGAGCGCCGGGCGCTGCTGGCCCGCCGGGAGCCCGTGGGGGCCGGCCGCGCGCCGGCCTCCGGTGCCGGTCGCGGCTGGTGACCGCGCCCCTGCCGGCTCCGTGCGGCGGGCGGTGCTCCCCGGTAGCACGTGGGGGGCGGCTCGTGGGGGGCGGAGCGAGCCGGTCGCCGGTGCGGGCGCCCCTCGGGGAGTGCGGCCCGGGTACGTGGAAGGCCCCCGGATACCGGGGGCCTTCCACGTACCCCTGCCGCTGCGGTCCGGCGGGCGGACCGGCCGGGGCCGTCCCGCGGCCCGCGCTACGCGGGGGCGCCGGAGGTGAAGCGGCGCAGGAGCGGGGAGAGGACGAGCACCGACTTGGTGCGCTCCACGAAGGGCTCGCCCGCGATGCGCTCCAGGACCCGCTCGAAGTGCCGCATGTCGGAGGCGAATACCTGGACGAGGGCGTCCGCGTCACCGGTCACGGTCGACGCGGACACCACCTCCGGGTACCGCTCCAGTCCTCGCCGGATGTCGTCCGGGGAGGTGTTGTGGCGGCAGTAGATCTCGATGAACCCCTCGGTCTCCCAGCCCATGGCGGCGGGGTCGACGCGGACGGTGAAGCCGGTGATGGCCCCCTCGCTCCGCAGCCTGTCCACGCGCCGCTTGACGGCCGGGGCCGAGAGTCCGACCTCGGAGCCGATGTCCGCGTAGGAGCGGCGGGCATCCTCGGCGAGGGCGTGCACGATGCGTTCGTCGAGATCGTTCAGTCGCACTGCGGGTGGATCACATTTCTGCCGTGGCCAGTCGGGAGCGGCGGACACCGTACAGGAAGTAGACCACGACACCGACGACCATCCAGACACCGAACGCGATCCAGGTCGGCATCGGCAGGCTGTACATCATGTACCCGCAGGCGATGAAGCCGAGGATGGGGGTGACCGGGAAGAGGGCCACCTTGAAGGTGCGCGGCATGTCCGGCTTGGTGCGGCGCAGGATCACCACGGCGACGTTGACCAGGGCGAAGGCGAAGAGGGTGCCGATGCTGGTGGCGTTGGCCAGCTCGCCCAGCGGGACGAAGGCCGCGAGGGCGCCGCAGAAGAGGGAGACGATGACGACGTTGGCGCGGGGAGCGCCGGTCTTCTCGTCGACCTTGGCGAAGACCTTGGGGACGAGGCCGTCGCGGGACATCGCGAAGAGGATGCGGGTCTGGCCGTAGAGGACGGCGAAGACGACGGAGGCGATGGCGACGACGGCGCCCGCGGCCAGGACGATGCCCCAGAAGCTGCCGCCCGTGACGTCGGTCATGATCTGGGCGAGCGCGGCCTCGGTGCCCTCGAAGTCCTGCCAGGGCATGGCGCCGACGGCGACGAAGGCGACGAGGCAGTACAGGACGGTGACGATGCCCAGCGACAGCATGATCGCGCGCGGCAGGTCCTTCTTCGGGTTCTTGGCCTCTTCACCGGCGGTGGAGGCGGCGTCGAAGCCGATGTAGGAGAAGAAGAGGGTGGAGGCGGCGGCGCTGATGCCGGTGATGCCGAGCGGGGCCAGCGGGGCGTAGTTGCCGGACTTGATGCCCAGCACGCCGATGCCGATGAAGAGCAGCAGCGTGACGACCTTGATGACGACCATGATCGTGTTGATGCGGGCGCTCTCCTTGGCGCCGCGCATCAGGAAGACCATGGCGAGCAGGACCACGACCAGCGAGGGCAGGTTGATGAAGCCGCCGTCGAACAGCGGGGTGGAGAGGCTCTCGGGGATGGTGAAGCCGAATATCCCGTCGAGGAGCTCGTTGAGGTACTGGCCCCAACCGACGGCCACGGCCGAGACGGAGACGGCGTACTCCAGCACCAGGCACCAGCCGCAGACCCAGGCGATGAACTCGCCCATCGTGGCGTACGCGTACGAGTACGAGGAGCCGGAGACGGGCACGGAGCCGGCCAACTCCGCGTAGGAGAGGGCCGAGAAGAGCGCGGTCAGGCCCGCGATGATGAAGGAGATCGTCACGGCGGGGCCGGCCTTGGGGGCCGCCTCGCCGAGGACCACGAAGATGCCGGTGCCGAGCGTGGCGCCGATGCTGATCATCGTCAGCTGCCACATGGTGAGCGAACGGCGCAGGGCGCCGCCCTCACCCTGGCCGCCCTCGGAAACGAGCTGCTCCACGGGCTTGCGGCGGAACAGCGGGTTCACAGGCCCCCGCGACTCCTTCGGGAGCGGCGGCGCCTGGTCGTGGTCGAGCACGAGGGGACTCCTTTGACACTGCGGATGGGGGTTGAGGCATCGGCCGCAGCGATCCGGAGCAGGACACAGACATGCGTCTGGGCATGGGCGGACCGCCGAGCAGGCGGACCGCGCCACTCCACGTACAGCGAGTGAGCCTACGAGCTGAGAGATAGCGCCCGTAATGCACCATCCTTGCACATTGGCGCACGATCGTTGCACGGATCCGTTCGGGATGGCCCTTTGTTGCACGTGGATGATCGATCAGTGCGTGAATCGCCCAAACCGCCCGCCTTGACAGCCCGTCAGAAATGTCGCAGCGTGCGCCCATGGACGCCGACAGCACGGCCACTGCCTGGCTGGATCCGCTGCCCTTCCTCCGCGGGGTCGCCTGGCTCGACCGGGGACTCCCGGTCCGGGCCGACCCGGCCGACACCCTGCGGCTGCCCCGGGACACGGGCGAGCGGGCCAGCTTGCCGATCGGGGTGCGGCTGGAGTTCACCGCGGCGGACGCGGCGCACGCCGTGGAGATCCGCTACCGGGCCACCGTCCCCGGTCCCACCGACGCGCTCCGCGACCTCGCCCACGGCTTCTCCCTGTGGGACCGCCACGGGATGGTCCGCGAGGTCTGGACCGACCCGGCCACCGAGGCCGTCGTGCGCATCGGCCTGCCCGGCGGGCCCGGCCCCTTCACCGTCCACCCGCCCGAGACCCAGTCACCGCGGATCCTGGGCCTGCGCGGGGTCGGCGGCCCCCTCGCGCCGGCGCCGGCCGCCCCGCGCTGGGTGGTGCACGGCGACTCGATCACCGAGGGGTGGTGGTCGACCCGCCCCGCCCACGGCTGGCCGGCCGTCGCCGGACGGGTACTCGGCTGGGACACCGTCAACCTCGGCTACGCGGGTGCCGCGCGCGGCGAGCTCGCCACCGCCGAGCAGCTCGCCGCACTCCCCGCCGACGTGCTCACCCTCGCCTTCGGCACCAACTGCTGGTCCCGCGTCCCCCATTCGGTGCCGCTGCTGTACGAGACCACCCGCGTCTTCCTCGACCTGGTCCGCCAGGGGCACCCGCGGACCCCTCTGCTGCTGGTCTCCCCCGTGCTGCGGCCCGATGCGGAGCGCACCCCGAACCGGCTGGGCGCCACCCTGGGCGCCCTGCGCGACGCGATGGAGCGGGCCGCCCGCGACCGGATGGCCGCCGGGGACGACCGGCTGGCCCTGCTGCCCGGTCGTGACCTGCTCGGACCCGAGCACCTGGAGGACGGGCTGCACCCCAATGACGCCGGACACCGGGCGATGGGCCTTGCTGTGGTCACGGCTCTGCGGCGGGCCGGGTTCGACGGGAGGTGAGTGAAACACCCCACACGGCCCGCCTTGAACGGACCGGGCTCCCCACGCCGTGTCCTGTGCACAGTTGCCGGCGCACCGCACACCGGGCGCCGGACACGGGAACACCACACGTGGGAGAGATCGAGATGGGCATCAAGCGCGGAACCACCCTGGCCACCGTGGCGGTCGTCGTCGCACTGACCGCCACGGCCTGCGGCCAGGGCGAGACCAAGGCCGGCGCGGTCAAGCCGGCGGGGGCCGCCGCCCAGGCGGGATCCGAGTACGGCTCCGACTACGGCTCGGGCGGCGACGCCGGCGCGGGCGCGGACGTGGCCACCAAGGCCGGCGGGCAGCTGGCGATCGCGCAGACCGAACAGCTCGGCCAGGTCCTCACCGACAGCGCCGGCTTCACCCTCTACCGCTTCGACAAGGACACCCCCAAGCCCCCGAAGTCCAACTGCGACGGCGACTGCGCCAAGGCCTGGCCCCCGGTCCCGGCCGGCGACGTCACCGCCGCCGCGGGCATGGACGCCTCCGCGCTCGGCGAGGTCGTCCGCAGCGACGGCAGCAAGCAGCTGACGGTGGGTGGCTGGCCGGTGTACCGCTACGCCAAGGACACCAAGGCCGGGGACCTGAACGGTCAGGGCGTCGGCGGCACCTGGTTCGCGCTCGCCCCCGACGGCAAGAAGGCCGCGAAGGGGGCGGCCGGTGCGGGCCAGGGCTCCGGCGCGGGCGCGGGCTCCGGCGCGGCCCCGGCCACGGGCGCGCTGTCCGTGGCCAAGGACCCCAAGCTCGGCGACCACGTCGTCGACGGCAACGGCATGACCGTCTACCGCTTCAAGAAGGACACCGCCTGGCCGATGGCCTCCAACTGCACCGGCGACTGCCTGGCCAAGTGGCCGGTCGTGCCCCCGGTCGACAAGGCCAACGCCAAGGGCATCACGGAGAAGGGCTTCTCGGTGCTCGACCGCCCCGACGGCAAGAAGCAGCAGAGCATCGACTGCTGGCCCATCTACACCTTCACCGGTGACAAGAAGCCCGGTGACATCAACGGCCAGGGCGTCGGCGGCACCTGGTACGCCGTCGCTCCCGACGGCAAGGCCATCACCATCTCCTGACCGCCTCCCCTCCCCCCACCCTTCGAGCCGCGCGGCCCCCCGCCCCCCCCTCCCCCGGCGGGCGGGCCGCGCACCGTTCCGCCACGGCGCACCGCTCCCTAGACTCTCGTCGCATGCTGCGCGTACTGGCCGTCGACGACGAGAAGCCGCTCCTCGAAGAACTCCTGTACCTGCTGCGGTCCGACGACCGCGTCCTGAGCGCCGAGGGCGCCTGCGACGCCACCGGGGCCCTGCGCCGGATCACCCGCGCGCTGGAGAGCGGCCCCGACGGGGCCGACGCCATCGACGTCGTCTTCCTCGACATCCACATGGCCGGGTTGACCGGACTCGACATCGCCCGGCTGCTGACCGGGTTCGCCCAGCCGCCGCTGATCGTGTTCGTCACCGCCCACGAGGGCTTCGCCGTGCAGGCCTTCGACCTCAAGGCCGTGGACTACGTCCTCAAGCCGGTCCGGCCGGAGCGGTTGGCCGAGGCCGTCCGGCGGGCCTGCGACCACCTCGGCCGCAGCACCGCGCGGCAGCCCCCCGCCCCGGCCGGAGCGGCCGCCGCGCCGGTCGCCGAACGCGGCCAGGACGTGATCGCCGTCGAACTGGGCGGGGTCACCCGTTTCGTCGCGATCACCGACATCGCGTACGTCGAGGCCCAGGGCGACTACGCCCGGCTCCACACCGACGCGGGCAGCCACCTGGTCCGCATCCCGCTGTCCACCCTGGAGGAGCGCTGGGCGGCCCGCGGGTTCGTCCGCATCCACCGCCGCCACCTGGTGGCCCTGCGCCGGATCGACGAGCTCCGGCTGGACGCCGGCACCACCAGCGTCCGGATCGGCGCCGCCGAGCTCCAGGTCAGCCGCCGGCACGCGCGGCAGCTACGGGACCTGCTGATGCGCCAGGCGACCGGTTGACGCACCGACCGTCCGGCGCGCGGCCGGGGCCGTTCGTCGCGCAGCACAGGACGTACGGCGCCCCACCCGTGCCGCCGGTCGCAGGCCCCGCAGCGGGACGCGCCCGAGCCCCCGACCGCCCCTATCGTGGAACCGCAGGTCATCAGGGAAGGGGGTGCCGATGGCCGAGATCCAGGCGCTGCTCGACGCAGTGGCCGGACTGCCCCGGACCCGGCCGGCCGGTCCCGCCGAGGCCGAGGTGCTCCTCGCCCGGCTGCGCAGCACCGCCGCCCGCTGGGCCGACGTCCTGTACGCGGCGAACGAGGGGGTCCACCTCCAGCTGCCGCCCCGGGCGGAGGCCGCGCTGCGGTTGGCGTTCCGGCGCGCCGAGGACTCGTACGTGGAGCTGGAGATCGCGCTGCGGGACTGCACGGAACACCGCGACCCGGCGCCCTGACCTGCCCGATGGCTGACGGCAGGTCCCGGAACGCGCCGGATCACGCCTGTTGCGGTCCGGTCGCCCTGCGTAGACTCCGGTCCCTGCCGTCCCCCTCCCCCGGCCTCAAGGACCCCCGGTGAACCAGACGTACGCGCTGACCGCGGTCACCGTAGTCGTCCTGGTGACCGTCCTGGTCGGCGCGCTGGGCCTGCGGATATCCCGCACCACCTCCGACTTCTACGTCGCCTCGCGCACGGTGGGTCCCCGCCTCAACGCGGCGGCGATCAGCGGTGAGTACCTCTCCGCGGCCTCCTTCCTGGGGGTGGCGGGCCTGGTGCTGCTCGAAGGACCCGAAATGCTCTGGTACCCGCTGGGGTACACCGCCGGGTACCTGGTGCTGCTGGCCCTCGTGGCGGCCCCGCTGCGCCGCTCGGGGGCGTACACGCTGCCCGACTTCGCCGAGGCCCGCCTCCAGTCGCAGGCGGTGCGCCGGATCGCGGTGCTGTTCGTCGTCGGGGTCGGCTGGCTGTACCTGCTGCCGCAGCTCCAGGGCGCGGGGCTGACGCTGGAGATCCTGACCGGTGCCCCGCACTGGGTGGGCGGGCTGGTCGTCGCCTCCGTGGTGACCGCGGCCGTGGCGGCCGGCGGCATGCGGAGCATCACCTTCGTGCAGGCCTTCCAGTACTGGCTCAAGCTCACGGCACTGCTGGTGCCCGCCTTCTTCCTGCTGGCCGCCTGGGCCGGGGACGGGGCGCCCCGGGCCTCCTTCGACGCCCCGGCGGTCTTCCGCGAGCACACCGCGGTCACCCTCGCCGAGGACGTACGCCTCACCCTGGACGCACCGCTGACGGTGACGGTCACCGGGCAGGTGGACGGGCGGACGCACACCGCGGCCCCGCTGACCCTCCGGGCCGGGGAGCACCTCGTGGGGGCCCGCGCGCGGCTGGAGTTCACGCCCGGCACGCCCGTGCCGCGGTCCCGACCGGCGGCCGGGGCCGGGGCCTCGCGCTGGTCGGAGCCGCTGGGCGGGGACCGGCCGGCGTTCGCCCTGTACGCGACGTACGGGCTGATCCTGGCCACCTTCCTCGGCACGATGGGGCTGCCGCACGTCGCGGTGCGGTTCTACACGAGCCCCAACGGCCCGGCCGCGCGCCGCACCACGCTGGCGGTGCTCGCCCTGCTCGGCTTCTTCTACCTGCTGCCGCCGGTGTACGGGGCCCTCGGCCGGATCCACGTGCCCGAGCTGGCCCTGACCGGGGACGCGGACGCTGCGGTGCTGGTGCTGCCGGAGCGGATGCTGGGCGGGCTGCTCGGCGAGCTGCTGGGGGCGCTGCTGGCCGGGGGCGCGTTCGCGGCGTTCCTGTCGACGGCCTCGGGGCTGACCATGGCGGTGGCCGGGGTGCTGCACCAGGACGTGCTGGTGCGGCGGGGGGTGCGGACCTTCCGCATCGCGGTACTGGTGGCGGTGCTCGTGCCGCTGGCGGGGAGCGTGGCGCTGGCCGACGTGCCGGTGGCGGACGCGGTGGGACTGGCGTTCGCGGTGTCGGCCTCCTCGTTCTGTCCGCTGCTGGTGCTGGGGATCTGGTGGCGGGGGCTGACCCCGCCGGGGGCGGTGGTCGGGATGCTCACCGGCGGTGGGGCGGCACTGGGCGCGGTGCTGGCGACCCGGGCCGGGCTGGCCTCCGAGGGCTGGGCGCACGCGCTGCTGGCCTGGCCGGCGGCCTGGTCGGTGCCGCTGGGCTTCACCACCATGGTGCTGGTGTCGGTGGCGACCCGGTCCCGGGTACCGGCGGGGACGGCGGCGACCCTGGCCCGGCTGCACCTGCCCGAGACCGTGGCCGGGGCCCTCCCGGGTGCGCTTCCCGGGGGCGGTCGTCGGGGCGACGGCCGTCCGGGCGACGGCCGTCCGGGCGGTGCCCGCGCCGGGGGTGCCCGGTGACCGCTGCACTGCTGGCGGCATCCGCGGTGTCGGGGGCCGTGCTGCTCGGCCTGGGCTGGGCGGGCGGCCGGTGGCACGCCCGGCGCGGCGGGCGGGCGACCGGGCCGGACCTGGGCACTCCCGTGGAGCGGGCCACGTTCCACACCCTGTACACCGCGTCGCTGGCCGCGCCCCCGCTGCGCGCCGGGCTGACCGAGGACGCCGCCCGGAAGGCGGCCCGGCGGCTGCGCTCCCTGCTGGGGACGGAGGCGCTGTGCCTGACGGACCGGGAGTCGGTGCTGGCCTGGGACGGGCCGGGCGCCGACCACCACCAGCGGCGGGCGATGGCGCGGGTCGCGGTCATGCTGGACTCGGGGCGCAGCCAGAGCGTGCGGACCGGGTGCCAGCGGCCCGACTGCCCGCTGAAGTGGGCGGTGGTCGCCCCGCTGACCGGGGAGGACGGGGTGCTGGGGGCGCTGGTGGCGTACGGCTCGCAGGAGTCGGCGGTACTGGTGCGGGCGGCGACCGAGGTGGCGCGGTGGGTGTCGGTGCAGCTGGAGCTGGCCGAGCTGGACCGGTCGCGGACCCGGTTGATGGAGGCGGAGATCAAGGCGCTGCGGGCGCAGATCTCCCCGCACTTCATCTTCAATTCCCTGGCCGCGATCGCCTCGTTCGTCCGGACCGACCCGGAGCGGGCCCGTGACCTGCTGCTGGAGTTCGCCGACTTCACCCGCTACTCCTTCCGGCGGCAGGGGGACTTCACCACGCTGGCCGAGGAACTGCGGTCCATCGAGCAGTACCTGGCCCTGGCGGGGGCGCGGTTCGGGGACCGGCTGAAGGTGACCCTGCAGGTGGCTCCGGAGGTGCTGCCGGTGGCGCTGCCCTTCCTGTGCCTCCAGCCGTTGGTGGAGAACGCGGTGAAGCACGGGCTGGAGAACTCCGCCGGGGAGTGTCTGATCACCATCGCCGCCAGGGACGCGGGCGCGGAGGCCGTGATCAGCATCGAGGACAACGGGGTCGGGATGGATCCGGCGCTGCTGCGGCGCATCCTGGCCGGGGAGCAGGCCGCGTCCTCGTCCGGGATCGGGCTGACGAACGTGGACGAGCGGATCCGGCAGGTGTACGGGGACGCGTACGGGCCGGTGATGGAGACGGGGATCGGGGCGGGCATGAAGGTCACCCTGCGGATCCCCAAGTACCGGGCGGGCGTGCACAGCTCGGTCCCCGGGGAGCCGCGCCCCCGCCCCTGACCCGGAGGAGTTCCACCGGTCGGCCGAAGAAGGCCGGTGGCCCCGGGCCCGGCCCGCGGGGGGACGGGGCCGGGGCCACCGGGACGGGTCGGAGGGGGATCAGCTCCAGCTGGCGTGGAGCGGCTTGCCCTCGGCGTAGCCGGCCGCGGACTGGACGCCCACGACGGCCTTCTCCGTGAACTCGGCCAGGGAGCCCGCGCCCGCGTAGGTGCAGGAGGAGCGGACACCGGCGATGATCGAGTCGATCAGGTCCTCGACGCCCGGGCGCTGCGGGTCGAGGAACATGCGGGAGGTGGAGATGCCCTCCTCGAACAGCGCCTTGCGGGCGCGGTCGTACGCGGAGTCCTCCGAGGTGCGGTTGCGGACCGCCCGGGCCGAGGCCATGCCGAAGGACTCCTTGTAGAGCCGGCCGTCGGCGGTCTGCTGCAGGTCGCCCGGGGATTCGTAGGTGCCCGCGAACCAGGAGCCGATCATCACGTTGGACGCTCCGGCGGCCAGGGCCATGGCCACGTCGCGCGGGTGCCGGACGCCGCCGTCGGCCCAGACGTGCTTGCCGTACTTCTTCGCCTCGGCGGCGCACTCCAGCACCGCGGAGAACTGGGGGCGGCCCACGCCGGTCATCATGCGGGTGGTGCACATGGCGCCGGGGCCCACGCCGACCTTGATGATGTCGGCGCCGGCGTCGATCAGGTCCTTGACGCCCTCGGCGGCGACGATGTTGCCGGCGACGATCGGGACCTGCGGGTCCAGTGCGCGCACGGCCTTGATCGCGTTGATCATCGACTCCTGGTGGCCGTGGGCCGTGTCGATGACGAGGGTGTCGACGCCCGCGTCGAGCAGCTGCTTGGCCTTGCCGACGTAGTCGCCGTTGATGCCGATGGCCGCGGCGATGCGCAGCTTGCCCTGGGCGTCGGTGGCCGGCGAGTAGAGGGTCGCGCGCAGGGCGCCCTTGCGGGTCAGGATGCCGACGAGGCGGCCGTCCGCGTCGACGGCCGGGGCGAGCTTGCGGTGGCCGGCGTCGAGCTGGGTGAAGGCGTCGCGGGGGTCGATGTCGGCGTCGATGAGCAGGAGCTCCTTCGACATGACTTCGGAGAGCTGGGTGAAGCGGTCCACGCCGGTCAGGTCGTGGTCGGTGACCACGCCGACCGGGCGGCCGTCGGCGTCGACGACGACACCGGCGCCGTGGGCCCGCTTGGGCAGCAGGGAGAGGGCGTCGGCGACGGTCTGGGTGGGCGCCAGCGTGATCGGGGTGTCGAGCACGAGGTGGCGGGTCTTGACCCAGGAGATGACGTCGGTGACGACCTCGATCGGGATGTCCTGCGGGATGACGACGAGGCCGCCGCGGCGGGCGACCGTCTCGGCCATCCGGCGGCCCGCGATGGCGGTCATGTTCGCCACGACGAGCGGAATGGTGGTGCCGGTGCCGTCGGGCGACGCGAGGTCGACGCCCTGGCGGGAACCGACCGCGGAACGGCTCGGCACCATGAACACATCGTCGTACGTCAGGTCGTACGGCGGCTTCAGGTCATTGAGGAAACGCACGTGCAGAACATCCCAGTCGAGTCGGAGGATCCCGTCATACCCATGAGGGGCAGCCGGGAAAACGCACGTACTTCATTCTCCCATGGACCGGCACGAATGCCGCCCGGGCTGATCGTCCAGGACATACCGGGCCCCCTCGTGGGTTCCTACGGGATATGACTCCCGAAAGGCCACGAGAGGGCTCGGAGCTGCGGCGTGCGTCCGTCCGCGGGCCCCCGGCGGCCGGATCGGACGGACCAGACGGATCAGACGGATCAGCGGATGTACGCGCGCCGGGCGCTCTGGCCGGGGATGAACGGCCGCGGCGGCAGCACCGGCGCCGGCCCGGTCCGGGTGACGCTGGCGGGCGCCGTGGCGGCGGACGCCGTGGCGGTGACGGCCGGGGCGGCACCCGGGGGGCGGCCGGCCGTGGTGACGGCGGCGCGGGCGGGTGCGAGGGGGCCGCGGGCGGGGCCGGGGTATCCGGCGGGGGTCCGCCCGCGGGCGCCGAGCAGCATCGATGCGTGGGCGACGCTCGCGAGCGTGGCGTGGTGGTGCCAGCCACGGAAGGAGCGGCCCTCGAAATCGCGGATGCCCACGGGTTCGCAGGTCTCGATGAAGTCGAGGGACACCCGGTCGGTGAGCTTGGCCAGCAGGAAGAGCTGGGCCAGGGGCCGGTCGCCGATGTTGGTGATCCAGAACTCGGTGGGCAGCAGGGCCGCCTCGGTCCAGGCGCCCATGAGGAGCAGTGGGGTCGGCGGCGGTGGTACGGGCCGGTCCTCGCCGGAGGCGGCGAGGATGGAGGCCGAGGTCAGCAGGGTCACTGCCCCCTCGGCGCGGCCGTGCCGGGTCCACTCGACGACGCGTCGCTGGGAGCGCAGGGAGTCGATCAGCTCGCGGGCGGGCGCGGTGTACGGTCCGGGCCGCTGCCGGCCGGCGCCGCCGAAGGAGACGGGCAGCGAGCCGTCGACCTTGAAGACGAACGGGATGTCCTGGAGGGTGAAGGACTCCACGCAGCTGGCGACGTCGCCGCCGGCGACCTCCATCACCACGGGCCGCCGCTGGAGCTGCCAGGTGGCGGCCATCCGCTGGACGGCGTGCACGGCGTCCTGCGCGGGGGTGAGCGAGCGCGCCGTGTCGGGGATCCCGGCCCGACGGCGGCGCAGCAGTTCGCCGGTCCACGGTGCGGGCAGGGTGAGGGTCCATTCGACGGGGAAGCTGGACTCGCTGGATGCGAGCCAGATCCCGCTGGCCTGCTGACAGTTGGCGGTGCGGCCGAGCTGGGGGACGAACTGCCGGCCGACGCCGACGGAGCGGTCGCCCGCCTTCTCGATGACCATGGGCCGGACCACCCAGGCCAGCGGACGCTGGGCGGTGCGTTCGAGGTACTGGGCGAGCGAGCGCCGCACGGGCGTCCAGTCCCACGGCGACTTGCTGATGAACTGCTGGAGGCTCTGCTCGACGGAACTCGCGCCCGTTCCGGCGATGTTACGGATCGTTTTCTTCCCGCTGGTGCGCACGAGGCCGTTGAGATAGACGCGGGCCCAGTTTCGCTGGTCCCGCCGTGGTAACGATTCGAAGAATAGCGAGATCAGGACGTCGATCAATTCGGAGATTTCCTTGGCGGATTCCTCCGGCAGCACTGTTCGAGCCATCTGGGCCTCCCCCGCGACCACTAGATCCAATACCCTACTTTACGGCCCCAAACGGCCGTAGGCCGTGGCGGCTACTTCCTGAGGTCGCCGGCAGATTCGAGCCGCTCATCCTCTACCACGAGGGGGATGGGGATCTGGTTCGCCGCATAGTAGAGCGCAATGAGGAAGTGCGCGACGAGAGTGAGCGGGGCGGAGAAGAGGGACAGGATGACGGTGAGCGGGTAGGCGATGGCGCCCAGGCCGAAGCGCAGCCGCGTCGCGCGGGCGCCGTCCTTGTCGACGTGTTCGTGGAACAGGTGGCCGACGCGGGTGACGTACCACCAGAAGGCGAGGAACGCGAGGGCGTAGGCCACGGTGACCGAACTGTAGAGCACTGCCGCCGAGTTGGCGGAGCTGCCGCCGTGGACGAGGTGTTCCGCGAGGACGGTGGTGGTGTACGGAATCACCGACACCACCATCAGCACCAGGAGATTCAGGAACAACAACGGGCGGTCCACCCGCTTGAGGTGGGTGAAGATGGTGTGGTGGTTCACCCACATCACACCGATGATGAGGAAACTCACCACGTACGCCGCATAGTGCGGCCACTGTTCCCGCACGCCGTGCCAGAACTCCGAGCCGGTTTCTTCCGGAACCTTGAGTTCAAGGACGAGAATCGTGATGACGATGGCGAATACACCGTCACTGAATGCCTCGATACGACCGGTTTCGCGTTCCATGACTCCCCTTGGTCATTTCCCTGCGCACACGGGGAGGGCGCTGCCCCGCCCTCCCCGCACACGCTACCCGGATATGGGCCGTCAGCTGCCGAAGCCGGCCGTCTGGCGCCAGATCCGGCCATCGCGGACCACCAGTGTCCCGAATGCGTGCTCCGGTTCGCCGTTCAGATTCATGATCGCCCGGTAGAAGATCGTGTCCTCGGTCTCGATGTACTCCTTGAGTTCCACCAGGGTCGGCTTCAGCGACAGGTAGCCGGTGAACGTCTCGCGGACGGCGTCGATCCCCACCGAGGCCCCCTCGAAGCGGACCAGCACGGCGTCGTCGGTGTAGTTCTTCATCACCGCGTCGATGTCCAGCGCGGCGAGCGCATCCATCTGCCGGACGAAGACCGGGTGGAGCGTGGAGATGTCGTACGTGGCCATGGCGACTCCGTTTCAACTGGTGGTGGGTTCCGTCGGTGTTTCGGCGCAGGCGGCGGCCGCGGTCAGCGGCAGCCGGACGATCATCCGGGTCTCCCCCGGACGTGACCGGGCGGTGATCGAACCGCGGTGGCGCTGGGTCACGATGCGGTAGCTGAGGTGGAGGCCGAGGCCGGTTCCCTTGCCGACGTCCTTGGTCGTGTAGAACGGCTCGAAGATCCGCGGCAGTGACTCCTCGGGGATGCCCCGGCCGGTATCGGCCACTTCCACGACCAGGCAGCCGCCCTCGGCCCGCACCCGCAGGGTCAGGGTTCCTGAGCCCTCCATGGCCTCGGCCGCGTTGTCGACGAGGTTCGTCCACACCTGGTTCAGCTCGCTCGGGTAGCCCGTCAGTTCGGGCAGGTCCGGCTCGTACGCGCGCACGATCGTGATGCCCGCCAACTTCGCACGCAGCACGACCAGCGTGTTCTCCAGTCCGTCGGGCACCGCGAAGCGCTGCTCGGGCGCCCGGTCGAGATTGGCGTAATCCCGGGTGGCGGCGACCAGCTGGGAGATCCTCGGACCGGCCGCCCGCAGCTCCGCGGCCAGGGCCCGGATCTCCAGCAGGGCCGCCAGGTGGTCCAGGGCGGTGGGCAGGGCCGGCGCGCCGATGCCCTCCAGCCGCTCCAGCAGCCAGCCCAACTCCAGCCCGAGGTCCGCGATCCCGGCGCCCAGCAGTCCGGAGCGCTCGGCACCCGCCTCCTCGGCCCAGTCGGCGACCTCCTCCTCGGCGTCGGCCTGGGCGAGCGGGTCCGTGGTGGCCGGCGGGGGCAGCTCGTCCAGCTCCTCGGCCACCCGGTCCAGTACGGAACGCTCCGCGCCGCCCGCGGCGGCACCCCAGGCGTGGGCGCTCCGGGTGAGCCGGTCCAGGGCCGGCGACAGCTCCTGGGCGGCCCGGGCGACGGCGGCCGCCGGGTTGTTCAGCTCGTGCGCGAGGCCCGCGGCGAGCGTCCCCAGGGCCTCCACGGTGGCCCGTTTGCGGGCCTGCACCTCGGAGGACTTGATCCGCCAGGCCAGTACCGGGATCAGGACGGCCGCCACGCCGTTGCAGCGGGTCAGCATCTCGAAGAACACCGGCTTCGGGTAGGCGACGACCGTGGTCGCCGGGCCGCTCGCGGCCGCCGTGGCCACGTACGCGCCGTCCGTCAGCAGCGGTAGCTCACCGGTGAACCGGTGAGCGGCCGAGGGCTTGCCGTCGTGGTCCTCGGCGGCGGCGCCGTCCTCCTCGGTGGAGTGCCGGGTGAGTACCTCTTCCCGGCCGTCCACGACCTTGGTGACGACGAGCCCGCCGGAGAGCAGGACGTGGAAGCCCGTGGCCTCCTCGCCGTCGCGGAACAGGACCTCCCCGTCGGCGAGCACCAGGGGCTCGGAGACCGAGACCAGCCAGTCGAGCTGCTCCTCGGTCAGGGCGGCGAAGACCTCCAGCCCGGCGAGGGCCCGCCGCAGCTCCCTGCGGGTCGGACCGGTGCCGTTCGCGGCGCTCATGGCGTACTCCCTTCGGCCCGGGTCCGGGCGGCCAGCCGCAGCGTGGCGGACAGGGCGAGGACGCACACCCCGGCGACGGCGGCCATGAAGCCGACGGAGGTGCGGTGCAGCCCGTGGATGTTGGTGAGCAGCCCGGCGAGGACCGCCGGCACGCTCATCGCGAGGTACGCGAAGACGTAGACGGCGGCGGTCAGTTCACCGCGGTGCTCCGGCTCGGCCAGTGCGCTCAGCGCCCGGAAGGCACCGAGGAAGGCCGCGCCCCAACCGCTGCCGAGAACGGCCGTGCCGACCAGGAACACGCCGGCCGAGCCGGCCCGGAGGGCGACCAGGACCAGGGCGAGCCCGGCCAGCAGCCCGCCCAGGCCGAGCACGGCGGTCCGCAGCGGGGCGGTGCGGCCGAGCAGCAACTGGGCCGCGGTGGCGGCGCCCGCCAGGAGGGCCACCGTGGCCCCGCCGACGAGGTAGTTGGTGCTCCGCAGCAGCGACAGGGCCAGGTGCGGGCCGAGCGAGAGGTAGAAGCCGCCGACCGTCCAGACGGCGACGACGGTGAGCACGAGGACGGCGAAGCGGCCCCGCACGGCGGCCGGGACGCCGATCCGGTGCGGGACGATCCGCCAGCTGCGGCCGCCGGGGCCGAGCGGGGCGCTCTCGCGCATCCGGGCGACCCCGACCAGCGTCACCGCGAACGCGCCGACGAGCAGCAGGTAACTGAGCACGGTCGGGGCGGGCGCGTACTGGACCAGGAGCCCGGCGCCGATCCCGCCCAGCCCGATGCCCACCGTCGGCCCCGCGCTGTTGACCTGGGCGCCCAACGCGGGCCGCGAGCGCGGGGAGAGTTCGAGCAGGGCCGCCCCCATCGCCCCCGTGGCCACGCCCACCGCGAGCCCCTGCACGGCGCGGGCGGCGAGCAGCAGCCCGGGCCCCTGGGCCCCGGCGAACAGGCCCATGGAGGTGATCGCCAGGACCAGTCCGGCGCCCAGCACGGGGCGCCGGCCCAGGGTGTCGGACAGGGATCCGAACAGCAGGAGCCCGAGCAGCACGGTGACGGCGTACACGGCGAAGACGACGGTGACCATCCCGGAGGACAGGTCCCATCTCTCCTGGTAGAGCACGTAGAGGGCGGACGGTACGGAGGAGGAGAGCATCAGCAGGACGAGGACCGCGCCCACCACCCAAAAGCCGGAACCCCGGGAGCCGGAGACGGAGCCCCCGGAGCCGGCGGCCCGCGGGCCACTCGGGCGCGGGGAGGACCCCGCGGTCGTCCTGGTCACGTCGGCCACTCCTGTCGATTCCCCGTGGTGGGCGGTCAGCCGAGGGCCCGTTCCGCCCTCTGCAGCGCGCGGGCGGTGAGCACGCCCGCGAGGTGGCCGAGGTACTCGGCCGAGGCGCCGCGCCCGGGGACGAACAGGTCCCGGGGCTCGGCGCGGAAGGCCGCGAGCACGGCCCCGGTGGTGTGCGGGCCCCCGCGCAGCCGGGCCTCGACCCCGCGCAGCCGCAGTGCACGGGCGGTGGCCCCGGTGACCGCGATCCGCGGTCCGTCGGGGGTGATCCGCACGGCGGCGGCGCACACCGGGTGGCGCGTCGCCCGGTCGGCGGTCTTCTCGAAGGCGGCGGCCGGCCCGCCGGCGGGCACCAGCAGCGCGGTGATCACGGCCCCGGGCGGCGGCCCCGCGGCCTCCAGCTGCTCGGCGGTGACGGTGGTCCGCCCGCCGGGGCCCGCCAGCTCGACCAGCGCGTCGGCGGCGATGGCGGCCGCGGGCAGGTCAGTGGGGCGCGGCCCGCGGGCGGCCAGGTTGCCCCCTGCGGTCCCGAGGTTGCGGACCTGGGGGTCGCCGTTGGCGCGGGCGGCTGCGGCGAGCTCCGGTGCCTCGGCGAGCACGAGCGGGCTGCCCGCGAGTTCGGCGAGGGTGGTGAGCGCCCCGATCCGGATCCCGCCGGGGGGGCGGGGGGTGCGCCGCCCCCCCGGGCGCCGGCGGGGGGGGAGCCGAAGGGGGGGGGTGTGGTCCCGGGCGCGCGGGGGGGGGCGGGGGGTCGGG